>CAYYCE010000580.1:0-2581 GCA_964469635.1 uncultured Kineosporiaceae bacterium | reverse complement strand
CCGCGACCTTGCTGGGCCGCCGGCGCTACCTGCCGGACCTGACCAGCGACAACCGTCAGCGCCGCGACATGGCCGAACGGATGGCGCTGAACGCGCCGATCCAGGGCAGTGCGGCAGACCTGATCAAGGTCGCGATGCTCGGCGTCGACGCGGGTCTGAGAGCCCAGGGCCTGAGTTCTCGCCTGCTCCTCCAGGTCCACGACGAGCTCGTCCTCGAGGTCGCACCGGGGGAGCGCGACGCGGTCGAAGCTCTGGTACGTGAGCAGATGGGCGCCGCGGCGGACCTCGCTGTGCCGCTGGACGTCTCGGTGGGCAGCGGGCGGTCCTGGCACGACGCCGGGCACTGAGGACCGCGCGAGGGCTCAAACCGGCCGGCGGCAGACCAGGATCACGGTGCCGGGCAGCATCGCGCCGCGTACCGGGCCCCAGCCTCCCCACACGTTCGTCCACCCGTCCGGCCACTCGGGCTCGATCAGGCGCTCCAGGACCAGGCCGGCACCGACCACATCGGCGACGTGGTCGCCGATGGTGTGGTGGTGCTCGGCGTACTCCACCCGGCCCTGCTCGTCGGTCTCGACGTACGGGGTCCGGTCGAAGTAGGAACGCGTCGCCGTCAAGCCGTGCTCGGAAGGGTCGTCGGGGAACGCCCATCGGAACGGGTGGGTGAACGAGCAGACCCAGCGGCCCCCCGGTCGCAGCACCCGTGCCACCTCCTGGTGGACCCGACCCGAGTCACGGACGAAGGGGATCGCGCCGAAGGCGGTGAACGTCACGTCGAACGAGCCGTCCGCGAACGGCAGCGCCCGGGCATCTGCCCTTATCAGCGGCACCGGGTGCGTGGCGGCGGCGTTGAGGCGCGACGCCTGCGCGAGCATCCCTGCCGACAGGTCGGTCGCGACCACACGCGCCCCGTGCCCTGCGCACCACCGCGAACCCTGCGCCGCACCTGCGCCGACCTCGAGCACGTCGCGCCCGGCCAGGTCCCCGAGCAGCCGCGCCTCGGACTCGCGCAGCCCTTCTGGGCACCACAGCAGGTCCTCGTCGCCGAGCACGGGACCGTGCTCGGCGAGGTAGTCGGTCGCGTTCGCGTCCCACCACCGCACCGCACCGGACTCCGCAGCCGGCTCCGACACGGCGCGGAACCCCACGAACCGACCTGGCGCCACGGCGGCCCCTCAGCCCGGGGACCGGCCAGAGGCCGGCTCGGTGGCCAGGGCCTCCATCACCGGTTGCAGCTCGAGCCACCACTGGTGGTGCGGGCGATGGAACTCGGCGTCCGTGAGCTCGGGGAACGTCTTGAGCGGAACGGCCGTCGGGCGGCCTTCATCGGTACCGACGAAGGCCCACTCGCGGGTTCCCGCGGTGATCTGGTCGGAGAGCCAGTCGACGCAGAAGGCGGCCAGCCGGGTTGCGTAGACGCGGTCGAAGGGCGTCGGGTTGCCGCCCTGCTGGAGGTGACCGAGGACCATCGGGCGCACGTCGAAGAGCCCGCCGGACTCCTCGGCGAACAGCTGGCACATCACGTCCGTCGTGTAGCCCAGGCTGGCACGCTCGTTGCGGATCGCCAGGTGGAAGCGCCGGCCCGACCGGAAGCCCTGCACCATCTGCTCGACGTCGGCGGTCAGGTCCGCCAGGCTCACTCCCCGCTCGTGGAGGTAGACGCGTTCCGCACCCGACGTGAGGGCACCGAGCAGTGCGAGGTATCCGCAGTGGCGTCCCATCGCCTCCACCACGAAGCAGCGGCGCGACGCGCTCGCGGACTGCTTGAGCCGGTCGACCGCGTACGCGATCTCGTTGAGAGCCGTGTCGGCCCCGATCGCGTTCTCCCAGCCCGGCAGGTTGTTGTCGATCGTCGTGGGCAGGCAGATCACCGGGATCCGGAAGCCCGGGTACCGGTCCCGCTCCTGGAGCATCCGGTGCGCCGCCTCGTAGGCGCGATACCCGCCGACCACGAGAAGGGCGTCGATCTCGTTGTTCTCCAGGGCGCGGCTGACGGCGTAGTAGTCCTCGACGGCGGGCATGGCGCGGCTGGTGCCCAGCTCGGCACCTCCGATGCCCACCCAGCCGTCGACATCGCCCCAGGTCAGCTCTCTGATCTGGCCGTCGATGAGTCCTTGGAACGAGCCCCGCACGCCGAGCATGGTGTGGCCGCGCGAGTGGCCGAACCGGACCGCGGCCCTGACCGCCGTGTTCATCCCGGGCGCCAGCCCTCCGGCGTGCAGGATCGCGATGCGCGCCCCCGGCGCGACGTCAGCCGGCACCACCTCGGCGATGCCGCGGAAGACCCGGACCATCTCGGTGAACGACGAGCCTCGTGCGGCCATCGCGCCGGCGTAGTCACCGGCCTCGATCAGCCGCGGGATCTCCCGGGTGCGCTCGACGGCCTCCATCAGAGGCATGCGGTGCACCCGGTTGTGGCGCACGCCGATCAGCTGCGGCTCATGGTCCGGGCCGGCCTCGATCACCTCGAGGGCGGCCGCGTGACCCACCAGGGTCGACATCCAGCGGTCGTAGGCACTCGGGGTGCCACCGCGTTGCACGTGGCCGAGGATCGTGACCCGGGTGTCCTCACCGAGCTTCT
>CAYYCE010000579.1:0-2586 GCA_964469635.1 uncultured Kineosporiaceae bacterium | reverse complement strand
CTCGGGCTGTCGGCCTCGGTCACCGGGGTCCTGCTGTCGTTGCCGATGGCGGCGGTCGCCGTCCTGGGCCGCGCGGCCCCCGGGCTGGCCGCCCGGTTCGGGCCGCACCGGACCGTCGTCGTCGCTCTGACGGCCCTGATCGCGGGGCAACTGGGGCGGGTGACGGTGCCCGGGACGGTGGCCCTGTTCTCCGGATCCGTGGTCGCGCTGGCCGGGATCGCCGTGGCCAACGTGGTGCTGCCCGGGCTGATCCGGATGTACTTCCCCGACCGCATCCCCCTGATGACCGCGACCTACACCGCGACACTCACGGTCGGCGCCGCGTCCTCGGCGGCGCTGGCCAACCCCATCGAACACGCGCTGCACGCCGACTGGCGCACGGGGATCGGGATCTGGGCCGGGGTCGCCGTCCTCGCCCTGGTGCCATGGCTCGCCCTGGCCCGTGAGGCCCGGGGCCGCCGTGCGGCCGGGACCGGTCCCCGGCTGCCGCTGCGGGTCCTGGCCGGCACGCGGGTCGCCTGGATCCTGGCGCTCTACTTCGGCGTCCAGGCCATGATGGCCTACGTGATCATGGGATGGCTGCCCGAGATCCTCACCGAGCGCGGGATGAGCCGCACCGACGCGGCCTTTCAGGTGGCGCTGGTCATGGTCGCCGGGCTCGTGCCGTCGGCGTTGGCCTCGGGCCTGCTCACCCGCACCCGCCGGCCGGCGGTGCTGGTCGTCGTCCCCGCCGGCTGCTACCTGGCGGGGTTCCTCGGCCTGGCCGTCGGCCCCGATCGGCTCATCACCGCGTACTCGGTGCTGATCGGGGTCGGCACCGCGGCCTTCCCGGTGGCGCTCACACTCCTGGGCCTGCGGTCGCGCACCCCACTGGCCACCACGTCGTTGTCGGCCTTCACCCAGTGCCTGGGCTACTCGCTGGCCGCCCTGGGGCCCTTCGCCTTCGGGGCGATCTTCGATGTCACCGGAACCTGGACCCTGCCGCTGCTGATGCTCGGCGTCGGCGCCGCCGTGCAGAGCGTCCTGGGTGTCCTCGCCGTCCGGCCGCGGTACGTCGAGGACGAGTTGCCGGCCTCGGCGGCGACCGCCGTCGAGGCCCGTCCGGTCGCCGCGCCGGGGTGAGTCGGGGTGATACGGCGGCGGTTCCGCGCGCCCGGCGTCAGTGATCGGCGCAACCCGCACAGGTACCGGAGAGCGCGACGTGGCCGGCGTCGAGGGTGAATCCGAAGCGCTGGGACAGGACCTCGGCGACGTCGTCCAGCAGGTTGCCGGGCAGGTCGTAGACGGCCGCGCAGGCCTGGCACTGGGCATGAAGGTGGGGGCCCGAACGGGCGACCAGGTGATAGGCGGTGCCGCCGTGGCCCACATGCAGGTGTTGCACGACCCCCAGGTGCGAGAGCGCCTCCAGCGTCCGGTACACGCTTGCTCGATGCACCGAGCCGTCGACATCGGCGACCGCCTCGACGACCTCCTCGGCGCCGAGATGGCCACTGTGACGAGCCAATGCCGTCAGCACCGCCCGGCGGGGACCCGTCATGCGTTCGCCGCGAGCCCGCAACTGCGCTCCGACCTCGGCGATCAAGGCGTCGGCCGGAGCCGCCTCGACGCGGCGACCGGTGGCGCCCGACGGACGAGCGGAATGGCGTGCAGGCTGTGCCACAGGCCCAGTGTGCACCTCCTCGGCGTCCTCTCGGCGGACACGTCGCCGGGCGGGCATCACCGCGTCCGCCCCGCCATCCGCCCCCGTCTGACCTAGGTGAGGTGCACCCAGGTGGCCTGCGAGGGGACTCTGTCCTGGTCGACCACGGTGAGCATGTACCACCCGGGAGGAGCCAGCCCTGGGCCGGCGGGCGTGGTGACCTGGAGCCGGCCACCTCCTTGGCCGGTGATCGGCAGGTCGACCAGTCGTTGGTGGCAGTCGAAGGCGTGGGTGGTCGCGCCCGGGCTGATCAGTTGGGCCCACAGCAATCCCCCGGCCTGGGGCGACTGGACTTCGACCGACGTCGCGTACTGCCAGTCCTGGGGCGCCCCGGTGATCTCGGGCCGCTGGCCGCGGAAGAGATAGGGCGGGTGGAACACCTCGAGGCGCAGTTCCTCGTTGGGCTGCGGCGGTTCCCAGGGTGCCCGGTTGCCGTACGGCGGCGGGTTGCCGCTGGCCGTGATCACCCGGCCGTCAGGCAGCAGGAGGGCCACCGAGTGGTAGAGCCGAACCACCTCGGCCACTGCGGCGGCCCGCCACTCGCCGGTCTCGGGGTCGTAGATCTCGGACTGGAGCCGGGGGATCGGCATCGTGGCGCCGCCCTCGTGGGTCATCGCTCCACCGCTGACGTGGACCGTGCGGTCGGGTAGCACGACGGCGTTCAAATGGATGCGGGGCAGGCTCATCGGCGTCGACTCCACGAAGGCGGGTGCCGGGGTGTCGAGGTCGATGGTCTCGGTGTGACCGGTGGCGTTGGCCATTTCCATGCCCGGGCCACCTCCGATGATCATCACGTGCTGCCGCTGGGCCGGAGGGAGCAGGACGCTCGCCGATTGGTTGCGCATGTACCCGTCGAGGATGGCCGGCACCGCGTGGAAGCCGACCGG
>CAYYCE010000578.1:0-2589 GCA_964469635.1 uncultured Kineosporiaceae bacterium | reverse complement strand
ATCGGCTCGCCGTACCAGCCCTCGATCAGGTGGCGCGCCACCGACAGCCTCGGCGAGAGCAGCAGTTCGCCGGTGGCCACGTCGAGCGCCAGATCCTCGCGCGACCACCACCGGGCCTCGGCCAGTTCCGCGCCGTCGATGTGGATCTCGGTGGTCTTCGCCCGGGCCCGGAAGGCCAGCATCAGCGAGGACGGGAAGGGCCACGGCTGCGCACCCTGGTAGGCGACCTCGCCGATGCGGATCCCCGCCTCCTCGAAGACCTCGCGACGGACGGCGTCCTCGGGCGTCTCGCCCGGCTCGACGAAACCGGCCAGCGTGGAGTAGCGCCCGGGAGGCCAGGCCGCAGCCCGACCCAGCAGGATGCGGTCGGCGGCGTCGACCACCGACATGATCACGGCCGGATCGGTCCGCGGGAAGTGGTCGGCGCCGCACGCCGAGCAGTGCCGCTGCCAGCCGGCCTGGGTCACCTCGGTGGGCGCCCCGCACCGGCTGCACCGCTGGTGGGCGGCGTGCCAGTTCGTCAGCGCCAGGCAGAGCGCGAACATCCCGACGTCGACGTCGTCAAGCCGCTCGCCCACCTCGCGCAACGTGGCGAGCGTGGTGTGCCCGTCCACCGTCGGCGAGGCCGCCGGCGGCAGATCGTCGGCGACCGGGAGCGCGATCAGCACGTGGTCCGCGCCGTCGCGGCCGCCGAGATAGGCCACCAACACCGCCCCCGCGGCCGCCAGGTGCGCCACCTCCGGGCCGGGCCGCAGCACCAGCCGCGGACCCCCCTCGGCGTCGGAGACCGGCAGCCGGTCGCCGATCGCGACCAGGACCCGGGTGGTGGACCGATCGAGCAGCCGCGGCAGCAGATCGGTCTCGGTGCGCCGGTGCGCCGCCCGGTCGAGCGCTGCCCGCGCGAGGGTGAAACGCTCCAGGGTCACCACCCCACCCTAGGCGAGCGGGCCCTGTGTGCTCGGTTACGCAAGGTGATCGTGGGTGTGGCGGCTCGGGAACGGGGCCGCGCGGCCCGTACCGTGAGTGTGTGGCCGAACAGCGACCTGCCCGCACCCCCCTGGCGTTGGCCGCTTTGGCGTGCGGCGCGGTCAAGGGCCTCGAACCGGTCTCGACACAGTCCCAGAGCGACACCGACCCGGACGTCGACGCCGCCCTGGTCGAGGACTCGATCGGGCGGCTGTGGGTGGTGCGGGCGCCCCGCACGGCCGCCGCCGGCGCCCGGATGGAGGCCGAGTCCCGCCTGATCGAGACGCTGTTCGGCTGGGTGACGTTCTCGGTGCCGCGGATCTCGGGCGGCGCGCCGCTGCCGGAGGGCGGGCGGGCGCTGGTGCACCGGGCCGTGACCGGCAAGGCGTTGGACGGCGACGAACTGGCCGGTTCGACCACGCTCACCTCGGCGGTGGGCCGTGCGCTCGCCGCCATCCACGACCTGCCCACCCGGCTGGTCGCCGACGCCGGGCTGCCGGTCTACGAGGCCGACGAGTACCGCCAGCGCCGGCTCGCCGAGGTCGACCGGGCCGCGGCCACGGGCAAGGTGCCGCCACGGCTGCTGGCGCGCTGGGAGGGGGCGCTCGAGGAGGTCGGGGCCTGGCGGTTCGTGCCGACGGTGGTGCACGGCGAACTGGACGGCGACACGATCCGCGTCTACGCCGGTCAGCTCGCCGGCATCGTCGACTGGTCGCAGACCCGGGTGGCCGACCCGGCCGACGACTTCGGATGGCTGGCCAACACCACCGAACCGGACACCTTCGAGGCCGTCATGGCCACGTACACGCTGCGGCGGCGCACCGCCCCGGACCCCGACCTGCCCCGCCGGGCCCGGTTGGCCGGTGAGTTGGGCCTGGTGCGGTGGCTGCTGCACGGCACCACCATCGGTCAGGAGCACGTGGTCTCCGATGCGGCCGCGATGCTCGCCGCCCTGGACGCGACTCTGGAGGGCGAGACCACCTGGTGACCGCCGCCGGGTGAGCGCCCGGTGTTCGCGCTCAGCGGGCCGCGGCGGGCCCGGACACGGCCGAGGTGATCAGCCGGGCCAGTCCGTCGGCGTCGAGCAGATCGACCGGGCGCACCGTCTCGCCGGTGGCGGCGTAGAAGAAGGCGGCCCCGACGTTCTCGACCGGAACCCCGGCCAGGGACGCCCAGGCCAGCCGGTAGACGGCTAGTTGGACGGCGCGTGCGGCGATCTCCGTCCCGCCTCGCGGCGGCCCGCCCGTCTTCCAGTCCACGACGTCGAACCGCGGCCTGCCGTCGGCGTCCGCCGGGAGCCGGAACACCGCGTCGATCCGGCCCCGCACCATGACCGAGGCGATCGGGGTCTCGACGCCTACCTCGACCGCCTCGGGAACCCGATCGGCCCAGCCGGAGTCGAGGAAGGTCCGCTGCAGCTGCTCCAGGGCGATCTGTTCGCCGTCCGCGGTGTCCACCAGCTCGTCGGCGGCCCCGGGCAGCTCGTCGACGTCGACCAGCGCCGCGGCGCCGAACCGCTGTTCCAACCAGGCGTGGAAGGCCGAGCCCCGACGCCCCGCCGGGTTCGGCGGCTGCGGCATCGGGCGGCGCAGCCGGTCGGCCAGGCGATCCGGTTCGGCCGCC
>CAYYCE010000577.1:0-2596 GCA_964469635.1 uncultured Kineosporiaceae bacterium | reverse complement strand
TTCGCCATCCGCGAGGGCAGCCGCACCGTCGGCGCCGGCCGGGTCACCAAGATCAGCAAGTGACCCTGCGGTAGCCAGCAGGCCAGGACCGGACCGAAGGGCCCCCGCACCACGACGGTGCGGGGGCCCTTCGCCGTCCCGCGACGCCGGCGGCAACGCTGGACCATCACCGAGTGCAGGACCATCGCAGTTGCAGGTGAGGGTCGAGTCAGCCCTCGGTCCGATGACGCGCCGGCGAGCCGGTTGGGCGCCGCCCGGCAAGGGGCCCGTGGACCGCGGTCGACAGGCCCCCACTGCGACGGGTGGGGCGGGTCTCAACAGGTGAGTCGGAGGCTGAAGAAGGTGTCCACCGGCGCGTTGCTGGTGTCGGTCACCTCCACCGTCACCGTGCTGGGGTCGGAGGTGATGCCGACATAGGTCGCGTCCGCCGAGACGTCGCGGTTGTGGGAGAAGATGATGTCGCTCGTCGTCGCCGGGCAGGCGCGCACGTTGCGGTTGAAAGTCACCGTGTAGACCCCCGTCGAGACTCTGCTGGTCGAGACCACGCCGGAGGCGATGCCGGCGTAGATGACGCCGCCGGTGTTGACCGCCACGTAGAGCGGCTTGACGTAGTAGCCGGCGATGTCGACGTAGAGGTGGGCACTGGCTTTCGTCCGGAGGTCGACGTGACCGCTGGCGTTGACCGGCAGGGTCACCATGTTGGCCACCGGCCCGGTCCTGTCGTCGTTGACGAGCGAGGCGAGCGGCTCGGTGGTGCCGCTCGCCCAGCCCTTCACCCAGCCGGCCCCACCGGAGTAGCTGAGTGCGCCGAGGTTGACCTGCACAGCGGCGATCCCGGTGGGGATGGCGCAGCCTGCGGAGTTGCCCCCCCGTGTGGTGTACGGGGCCACGGCGGTTTGCACGGCACGCTCCCTTCGGTGAAGGGACGGTACGAGAGGCCTCGCGCCGCATTCACGGTAGGTCTCGACGGTCGACCGTGGGGGCTCGGGCCGCGACGACCTACCCGAGCCGCTCGTGCGGAGGACACGCGGAAGGGGGCCCGTATGCCGCGGCATACGGGCCCCCTGGAGGCCGGCTCAGCAGGTCAGGCTGAGCACGACGTAGGAGTCGGTGAGCGTGTTCGAGGCGTCGGTGACCTTGAGGGTGACCGTGTTGACGTCGCCGCTGAAGGTCACGTCTGCGGAGACGTCGCGGGTCGTCGCGAAGACGATGTCGCTGGTGACCGCGGCGCAGGTGCGGACGTTGCGGTCGAACTTGACCGTGTAGTAGCCGGTGCCGACCCGGTTCGTCGAGACCACGCCCGAGCTGATGCCGCTGTAGACGGTGCCGGTCGAGGTGAGCGCGACGTAGAGCGGCTTGACGTAGTAGCCCGCGATGTCGACGTAGAGGTGGGCCTTGGAGTTGGTCCGCAGGTCGAAGTGGCCGCTCGAGTTGACGGGCAGGGTGACCATGTTGGCCACCGGGCCGGTGGTGTCGTAGTTGACGAGCGAGGCGAGCGGCTCGGTGGTGCCGGTGGCCCAGCCCTTCACCCAGCCCTGGCCGCCGCTGTAGGACAGCGCGCCGAGGTTGATCTTGACGCCGACCACCCCGGAGGGGATGTTGCACCCGGCCCCGTTGCCGCCCTGGGGACCGTAGGGCCCGACGGCGGTGAACGTGCGCTTGTTGTTGACGAGCGCCCCGCCGGAGACGCGGGTGTCGATGATGCGGCAGGGCGCCACACCGATGAAGCGAACCTCGGAACCGGCCGGCGGCGGCGCCAGGGTGGCGAGGGCGGCGGTGGCCTTGGCGCCGGTGAGGCCGCTGGTGCCGTTGGGCGACGGCGGGCCGACGGCCAGGCCGGTGGTGGCCACAGCGAGCGTGACGGCGGCCGCGGCCGCTGCCGCGGCGGCAAGGCGGACGAGGTGCGATGAGCGTGTGGACATGGTGGTTCCTTCCCCCAGTGGTGCGCGGCGCCTCCACGGTCGGAGCGCCGATACCCCACAGGAGGGGCGGCGGGGGCCCGGTGATACCGCGACACCGACGGCGGGTTCTGACGTGGGACCGCCACCTGCTGCCGGCCCGGCCGGGCTCGATTTGGTCGGGCGGCGGCGGCTCTGGCACACTAGACCGGTTGCTTGGTACGCGACGGCGGCCCCACCCGGGCCCTCGCCGCGTTCCCGGTGCCAACGAACCGAACCGCCGTCGGCGGGGCGACACATCGGGCAACCAAGCCCCGGGTCTACCGGGTTTCGGACCATCCGCACAGGGACACGCGAGAGCGTATGTCGCGGGGCTGCGAGGCAGCCGCGACACACCCGACCGCGGGGGTCGGAGGCCCAAGGCTCCGGCCCAGGACAGTGACGGCGAGAGAGAGACGGGAAACGCAGATGGCGGGACAGAAGATCCGCATCCGCCTGAAGTCGTACGACCACGAGGTCATCGACAGCTCGGCGCGCAAGATCGTCGACACGGTCACCCGTGCCGGCGCCACGGTGGTCGGGCCGGTGCCGCTGCCCACGGAGAAGAACGTCTTCGTGGTCATCCGCTCGCCCCACAAGTACAAGGACAGCCGCGAGCACTTCGAGATGCGCACGCACAAGCGCCTCATCGACATCGT
>CAYYCE010000576.1:0-2600 GCA_964469635.1 uncultured Kineosporiaceae bacterium | reverse complement strand
GTTGCTGCACGAGTGCCTAGTCGTGCCGTTGGACGGCGGCCAGCCCGTAGCTAGCCCTCCAGCAAGCGTGTAGCTGGAGTTGATGGTGTCTGGAGAGCACAAAGGCCTTACCCTGCACGGGTTTGCGACTCCAACGCAGCCCGGCGAGGAAGGCCTTTGTGGTGAAGAAGATACCGCAGGATCAGAGCCGTCGAAACGCGGCGCAACGTCGGCGCAGGGTCGCGGCCCGGCATGATCAGGCGGGGCGTTGGAGCCCTCGGCCGGTCCCGATGCTGACCGCTGGCCCGGTGCACTACGAGGTCGGCGCCAACGTGGACGCGACCTGTTTCGGCGGGATCGCCGCGCTGCACCGACTGGTCACCAAGCTCGGGCTGCCTGCGGCGATCGACGCCGACCTGGAGTTGTTGAAGGTCCACCTGCCCTACCACGAGTCCGATCACGTGCTGAACCTGGCCTACAACGTGGCCTGCGGTGGCACCCGGCTGGAGGACATCGAACGGCTGCGTCACGACACCGCGTACATGAACGCGCTGGGCGCGGACCTGATCCCGGACCCGACCACGGCAGGTGACTTCTGCCGCCGCTTCGGCCCCGACGACGTCGTCACGCTCCTGGAGGCGATCAACTCGGTCCGCCCGAAGCTGTGGGCCGGGCGAGGCAAGGACCTGCTCGGCCCGGTCGCCTACCTGGACGTCGACGGCACCCTGGCCCCGACCACCGGGGCCAAGAAGGCCGGGATGGACATCTCCTACAAGGGGATCTGGGGCTACCACCCGCTGATCGTGTCGCTGGCCAACACCCGGGAGGTGCTGTACCTGGTCAACCGGCCCGGCAACGTGCCCAGTCACACCGACGCCGCACGGTGGATCAACGCCGCGATCGACCTGGTCGCCCCGCACACGCCCCGGGTGTGCCTGCGCGGGGACACCGACTTCTCCCTGACCGGCCACTTCGACACCTGGGCACAGCGGGTCGACTTCGTGTTCGGGATGGACAACACCACCCCGCTGCGCGCCCGCGCCGACGCGCTGCCCGAGACCGCCTGGCGGCGCCTGCACCGCCCCGCCCCCTACACCAACGCCACCGGGCAGATCCGGGCCCGCCGAGACGACGTCAAGGCCGCGATCGTGACCGAGCGGGAGTACCTGGACCTGCGGCTGAACCACGAGGACGTCGCCGAGTTCACCTACCGCCCCGGCAAGTGCGCCCGCGACTACCGGGTGATCGCGTTGCGGAAGAACATCAGCCGGGCCCGCGGCGAACACGTCCTGCTCGACGAGATCCGCTACTTCTTCTACATCACCACCCTGGACACCGAAACCGCCGAGAAGATCGTCGACCTGGCCAACGAACGCTGCGACCAGGAGAACGTCATCGCCCAGCTCAAGAGCGGCGTCAACGCCCTGCGCGTGCCGCTGTACGACCTGGTCTCCAACTGGGCCTACATGGTCTGCGCCGCCCTGGCCTGGAACATCAAGTCCTGGTTCGCGCTGATGATGCACCGCACGAGCGACCGACGCGCCTACCTGCGGATGGAGTTCCGCCGCTTCCTCAACACCATCATCCTGATCCCCGCAATGATCATCCGCCGGGCCCGGAGCATCACCATCCGACTGATCGGCTACACCCCAGCCATCGACCGGCTCCTGACCGTCTGGGCGACCACCGAACGCACCCGCTTCGGCTGACCGAGCACCCCTCAACCGCGTCACCGTGGCCCACCGCCACGGCGATCACGCCTGCCCCGACACCGCAAGCCCACTCAAAACCCGCCCGCCCGAGCCGATCCAGACCCGAGATCCACGATGGCCTGCTCCACCGTGTCGCATGGCCACCACGATCAGCCACCCCACCCACCGACACGCACCCGCCCCACGCATGATCACCTGAACGAGACCAGGTCCAGCGATCACACGCTTATTTGAGGACTAGAGCCCGAGCCGGTGCAGGTCGGTGGGTTCGAGTCCGTCGAGGAGTTTGACGAGGGGGACGTCGAGGGCGTGGCACAGCGGTAGGAGCCAGTCGATGCCGATGTGGCGGGTGCCGGCTTCCCAGCCGCCGAGGGTGCCGCGGGAGATGCCGAGTTGGGTGGCGAGGTCGGCTTGGGTCCAGCGGCGGCGGACGCGTTCGGCCGCGACGTTGCGCGCGAGCAGCGCGGACAACGGCGGCGAGGACATGGGCTCATCGTGGTGTCGGTGGTGACGACAGGGACACCGCTCAGCGAGTGATTGACGCGTAATGCATCTTGCCGTTGCATAACGCAACGCCTAGAGTCTGTGATGTCCGGTGGAGAACCGGGGTCGAGACCGAGCGTCTCCCCCACCACGCCGCCGGGCCGTGGACGCCCGGTGCGTCGGGGAGAGCGTTGAGGGTTCGAACCGAAGCCAGCCGGGGCCACTGCGGTCCCCCTGGGGCCTCAACTCCCGCCGCGGGGGCCGCAGTGCGCCCCCGTCCAGTCGCACGAGCGGCACCGTGAGGCCTCAATCAGGGTCCGTCAAACCCCCGTCGGGCCTCCGTCAGTCCTCCGTCGAGCCCCCGTCGCTTGCAGAGCGCCCAACTGGGGCGCTCTGTCGCTGTTTGCCCAGGTAGGAGGCCCCATC
>CAYYCE010000575.1:0-2610 GCA_964469635.1 uncultured Kineosporiaceae bacterium | reverse complement strand
GATGCCGGACTCGAGCACGCCGACGGTGCGCTTCTTCTCGTCGACCTCGTAGTCGACGTCGCGGCGCAGCCTCTGGGCCATCCTCGCGAACTCGACATACCACTTCTGCGGCTGGTCGGCGGGTCCCGAGATGATCAGGGGGGTCCGGGCCTCGTCGATGAGGATCGAGTCGACCTCGTCGACGATGGCGAAGTTGTGACCGCGCTGGACCATCTCGGCGGTGCTCCACGCCATGTTGTCGCGCAGATAGTCGAAACCGAACTCGTTGTTGGTGCCATAGGTGATGTCGGCGCCGTACTGGATCCGGCGGTCCTCCGGCGTCATCTGGCCCATGATGCAGCCGACGCTCAGGCCCAGGAACCGGTGGATGCGGCCCATCAGCTCGGACTGGTAGGACGCCAGGTAGTCGTTGACGGTGATGATGTGGACGCCCTTGCCCGACAGCGCGTTGAGGTAGGCTTCATCTCGGCGATGTTGCCCAGATGCAGCGCCGCACCACCCATGAGCTGGACGTCGAAGTGGCGCTGGCCGAGGGTACGCTTGGCGGCCTCGCGCACGACGGCGAACGCCTCCGGGAGCAGCGAGTCGAGCGACTCGCCGTCGGCCACCCGGGCCTTGAAGGCATCCGTCTCGGCCCGCAGCTCGGCGTCGCCGAGGGCGACGTACTCCTCCTCGAGGGCGTTGACCTGGTCGGCCAGACCGGCCAGCCGCTTCAGGGTGCGTCCCTCACCCAGCCGCAGCATCCGCTCGACGATCTTCACCACGCCATGCTCCCGTTGATCGGTCGTTTCTCCCGGCCATCGTAGACGGCGGCGGGCATCCCCTTGCCCTGGGCGAAGACCGCCCGACAGGCTTGTAATCGTGAGGCTTCCGCAGTCGCCGCCGACCCTCGCCGAGGCTCCCGGAACGGGTGACGTGCAACTGCGCCCCCACCGGCCGGCGGACCTGGGGGACCTGCTGTCCCAATGCCAGGACGAGCAGAGCCTGCGCTGGACGAGCCTGCCACTCACCTACGACCGCGTCGATGGCGAAGAGTACCTGGCCGGGCTGGGCCGGCAGTGGGCCTCGGGACAGTACCTGGCCCTGGCGGTCGAGCGGGGCGGGCGCTACGCCGGCACCGTCGACCTGCGGCCGCGTCCCGGCGACGTCGCCGAGCTCGGCTACGCCCTGGCGCCGTGGGCCCGCGGCCGGGGGGTCACCGAGAGGGCACTCCGGCTGCTGCTGCCGTGGGCCTTCGACGAGATCGGGCTGGTGGCGATCCACTGGACCGCGGTGGTCGGCAACTGGTCGAGTCGGCGGGTGGCCTGGTCGGTGGGCTTCCGCGTCGACGGCCGACTGCCCGACTGGTGGGCGCAGCGGGGACAGGCCCGCACCACCTGGGTGGGGGTGATGCGCCGGGGCGACCCGCTGTCCCCCGCCCACCCCTGGCACCGCCCGCCGGTACTGCGGGCCGACCCGGTGGTGCTGCGCCCGCACGCCGACCCCGACGACGTGGCGATGGCCGAGGCGTGCAGTGACCCGCAGACCCAGTACTGGCTGGCGCAGATGCCCGACCCGTACACCGTCCGACAGGCCCGGGAACACCTGGCGGAGATCGGCGAGCAACTCGCCGGCGGCCGGGCGCTGTACTGGGCGGTGGCGGATGCGCGCGACCCGAACGGACCGCTGCGGGGCGAGATCGGGCTGCGGCTGAACCACGCGTCGGACCAGGGCGAGATCGGATACTGGTCCCACCCGTTGGTCCGGAGGCAGGGCTTCACCACACAGGCCGTCCGACTGGTGGCGCGCCATGCGCTGCTACCGGCCGAGGACGGCGGCCTGGGCCTGTCCAGGGTGCTGCTGCGGGCCGCCGAGTACAACACGGCATCGCAGCGGATCGCCCGGCGGGTGGGATTCCGGCTCTCCGGCCGGGACCGCAACGGCGAGAGGATGCGGGACGGCGGCGTGCAGGACATGCTGCGCTTCGACCTGCTGCCCACGGAGTGCCCCTGAGGCACGGCCGCCGGGGATGGCTGCCGAGACGCCGCCGACCGCCCGGACGGTTCAGCCCAGCGGGGCCCTGCCCACGCTCACCCGGTCGATCGTGATGCCGAGCGCGTGCGCGAAGGCCGCGCGGGCGGCGTCCAGCTGTGCCTGGGTGACGCCCTGGCCGACGTAGACCAGCCACGTGTCGTCGCCCTCGGCGTAGGTGAAGTCGCGGTGTGGCAGCTCGGCCAGGGCGGCCTCGACCGGCGCGCCACGGCCGACCTCGAGATCGGCCTCGAGAGTGAACGCCACCACCGGTACCGGGGTGACCCTCACCCGGTACCAGGGTCGGGAGGCGACCAGCCGGCGCGCGGCCGCCCTCGCCGTGGCCATCCCACCGTCGCACAGCGTGTAGACCGTCGAGCGGTAGGTCCCGCGGTGGAACCGGTACCGGGACGGGTCGGCCAGGCATCCGTCGATCGAGACCAGGTGTTCGTCGACGACGTGGTCGACCCAGCGGGCCTGAGCCGTGCGATGCAGCCGGCGGACGGCGACCGTCGTCCGGGCGCCGGTGGCCCGCAGCGACTCCACGGGCACCGAGGCCGCGGAGGTCGCCGACGAGCCGACCGTGGCGCCGGGCGGCAC
>CAYYCE010000574.1:0-2617 GCA_964469635.1 uncultured Kineosporiaceae bacterium | reverse complement strand
CATCAGTGAGAAGGGCCCCACACCCGTCTACCGTGCCCAACTCGCCGCCTGCACCGCCTGGTACGCCGCGGAAGTCGGCCGCGCCCGCCGGGACCCGGACAACGCCGCCGCCTGGGAGGACGTCGTCCGGCTGGCCGGCGCCGCGGATCTGCTTTGGGACGCCGCCTACGCCGGGCTCCAAGCCGCCACCGCCCACCTGAGCGCCGGCCCCGGCCACCGGCAGGCCGCCGCCGACGCCCTGCGCGCCAGCCACCGACTCGCCGAGGAACTCGTCGCCAGGCCCATCCTGGATGCCCTCGACGAGCTCGCCACAGCGGCCCGGTTACCCGTGCGCGACATCCGATCCGATGAAACGCCCACGGCCGCCTACGACCTACCCGGCCTCACCCCCCGGGAACGGGAGGTCCTCGCTCACATCGTCACCGGACACACCTACACCGAGATCGCCCAAGCCCTCATCGTCAGCGAGAAGACCGTCAGCACCCACGTCTCCAACATGCTCCACAAATACGGCCTCACCAACCGCGTCGAACTCGCCCAACTCGCCGCACGCCCAACCCGACCGCAATAGCCAAGCCCCCACTCACGGCACGAAGCCACGGTTGTTCTCGATCGCCGGACGCCTCGCCATCACCGGCCGACAACGCCACCTGCACGTCTCCAAGACCGCACCCTGGGCCGCGCTGCTGACCACCGCGATCACCAGACTGCAGACCTCGCCGGCCCCCGGCTGAGCAGCAGTCAAGTCCCTGTCCATCCTGCTCAGCACCCCGCCCGGCCCGGAACCGGCGACCCACGGCGCGACAGCCGCCGCACTGTCACACCCCGATGCCAGAATCAGCCCTGCCACGAGGCAACGACAAGATCATCACCATCACTGGACGCCTCATGAAAGATCCGGGTTAGGCGGTCGGTCATTGCCGCCTAAGTGGTCTCGCCCGTAAGTTCTGCTGGGGTCAGGTCCAGGCGGTGGGGTCGCCCAGGTAGAGGCCGCAGGCGGTGTCGAGGGCGTCTTCGCAGGTGCCGATGGGTAGTCCGGTGGGGAAGATCGATTCTTGGTAGTCCTCGTGGCTGGCCCGGTAGATCGCGAAGTGCCATTGGTGGGCGGAGCCGGTGTAGCGCAGCCGGCAGAGTTTGAGGGTGGTGCCGTCGGGCAGGATGCCGTCGAGGTAGCTGAACGTGCCGCGGTGGCGGACGGCGACGCGGGTCAGTTCGGGCCAGCGTTGGCGTGCTCGGGCACTGACTCGCTGCTGCAGGGACGCCTTGGTCGAGTCCGGGTACTTCACCACGGCGCCCATCTTCGCCCAGATGTGGGGTTGTCGGCGTGTCGTGCCACCGATCCGATCACGATGCGACACAAAGATCCACATGTCGATGTCCAGTCCGTACGTGATTGTCCTGACCGACGCCGAGGACCGGGTATTGGCCGCCCGGGCGACGTCGGGTCGCACTGAGTACCGTGATCGGCTGCGTGCCCAGATCGTGTTGGAGGCGGCGCATGGCGGGTCCAACGCCGGGATCGCCGAGGCGTTGCAGGTCGGGGTGGACGCGGTGCGGCGGTGGCGGCGCCGTTTCGCTACCGCGACCGGCCAGCGGGTGGAGGCGTTGATCGACCGTCGCCGCAGTGGCCGGCCACGCGTGCATGGCCCGGCGGTGCGGGCGGAGGTGGTGGCGTTGGCGTGCGCGTTGCCCGCGGAGAGCGATGTGCCGCTGTCCCGGTGGAGCTGTCCGGAGCTGGCCCGTGAGTTGGCCGCCCGGTGCCAGGTGAGCGCGTCGGTGTCCTCGGTGCGCCGCTGGCTGGCCGAGGACGCGCTCAAGCCGTGGCAGCACCGCTCGTGGATCTCGGTCCGGGACCCGAACTTCGCGGTCAAGGCCGCCCGGGTGCTGGATCTGTATGCCGGGGTCTGGGACGGGCAACCGTTGGGGCCCAATGACTTCGTGATCTGCGCTGATGAGAAGACCTCGATTCAGGCGAGATGTCGATGCCACCCGACGCTGCCACCGGGTCGGGCCCGGGCGATGCGGATAGAGCACGAGTACGAGCGCAAGGGTGCGCTGGCCTATCTGGCGGCCTGGGATGTGCACCGGGGGCAGGTGATCGGCCGGTGTGAGGACACCACCGGGATCGAGCCGTTCGCCCGGCTGGTGGAACAGGTGATGACGATGGAGCCCTACGCGTCCGCCGATCACGTGTATTGGATCACTGACAATGGCTCCTCACACCGTGGCCAGGCCTCGATCGACCGGATGAGCAAGGCATGGCCGACCGCCCACTTGATTCACACGCCGGTGCACGCCTCGTGGTTGGACCAGGCAGAGATCTACTTCTCCGTGGTGCAACGCAAGGTCGTGGCCCCGAACGACTTCTTCGACCTCGACCAGATCCGTGCCCGGCTGGCAGCGTTCGAGATCCGCTACAACGCCGTCGCCCTACCCTTCAACTGGAAGTTCACCCGACGCGACCTCGAGGATCTACTCAGGCGGATCGAGGCCCACGAGAACCCAGCAGAAGATCATCCACTGGCCGCCTAACGACCCCAGCAGTACTTACGGGCGAGACCAGTAAGTCGTGCTCGCGGCCCCGTTGAACCAGGAACAGAAGTCGCGGGCCCGCGCG
>CAYYCE010000573.1:0-2618 GCA_964469635.1 uncultured Kineosporiaceae bacterium | reverse complement strand
TGAGTCGTCCCGTAGCCGTCTGACGGCGCGCGCCCCATTGGCGAGGGGCGTGCCGGCGCGATCGTCAGCCGCGGCGCTGCTCGCCGGGGAGCGCCGCGAACGCCTTCTTGGCATCCCGGTACCAGCCCATCCCCTTGATGGGGTTCCGCCAGCGGCCCTTCATGTCGTCATGGGCCTGCTGGTGCGCCGAATCCCCTGCCTTCACCGCCTCCTTGAGGTGGCGGTCCTGGGCCTTGATCACGTCGTCGGCAGTCTCACCGCGCAGCTCCAGGTCGCAGGGGCCGCCGAGCTGGCGGCACGTCATCGTCTTCATCGATGTCTCCTTCGGTCGGGTTGGGATGGCGCGGGCGCGCCGGTCACGCGGGGTCACCGTCGGTGCGCCGGATGATCCGGCCGAGCACGCCCGGGTCGGCACGAAAGACGATGCCCGTGACGACGCCGTCCTCGATGGTGAAGTCGAAGACCACTCGGGCCTCGCCGCGGTGGTACCAGGCGGCGCCGGCCCGCTCGTCGACGAGCACGGGGAGAGCCGCCTTCGCCGCGCCGTCGAACATCGCCGCGACCGCTCGCCGTCCCTCGAGCCGCTCCGGGGTCCCGGTGGCGATCGCCGCGGCGTCGGCGGTGACCACCACGTCCGGAGCCAGCAGGTGCAGGAGCTGCCGGAGGTCCCCGCCGCGCGCCGCCGCGAGGAAGGCGTCGACGACCTCCCAGTCGGCTGGTCCGTCCTCCCCGAGTTCACTCTCGGCGGACGCGCCGCGGACCTTGCCCCTCGCTCGCGACGCCAGCTTGCGGGCGGCGGTCGGGGTGGTGTCGAGTATGGCAGCGACCGTGGCGAACTCGAACCCGAAGGTGTCGTGGAGGACGAAGGCGACCCGCTCGCCCGGGGTCAGCCGGTCGAGCACGACCTGGAGGGCGACGCCGACGGTGCCGGCGAGGGCGACTTGTTCGGCGGGGTCGGGCGCTTGGCCCCTCCCCAAGGTCGCCGGCGCATCAGAGAGCTGGGTCGGCACGGGCGTCCGGGCCCGGAGCCGGTCCAGGCACAGCCGGGTCACCACGGTCGTCAGCCAGCCGGGCAGGTTCTCGACGTCCGCGTCGGTCCCATGCAGGCGCAGCCACGAATGCTGGACGACGTCCTCCGCCTCCGTGGGGTCGCCAAGGACACCACCCGCGATGCGCAGCAGCCGTGGCCGTTCGGCCTCGAACCGTTCGGTCTGGTCCATGCTTCTCATCCTCATCCTCGTCCGCCGAAGCCTGTTACCAAGATGACGGTTCGCGGGAGGGATGTGTGACGGGGCAGCCGCCCATCCCCACCCCCCACGAGCAGGCGCACAGTCGGTCGGACGCTGGAGCCGACGGCGGCACTTGGCGGACGGCTCTAGCGTGGTGAGCGGGCGAGCGCGGGTGCTCCGCGCCAGTCCGTTTGCTGCGGTACAGGCAGCCGACGAACGGTCGCATCGGGGTCTGTGACAGGCCGTCGGCGTATGCCGTGTGACCTGGGTCGGACTCGACCGGATCCGTGCGGGTGTAGCGCGACAGGGGTCAGGGGAGCGGGTAGCTCACCTGCGTGGCGAGGAACTGCCGAGCGGATGCGGTGTCCAGCCGGAGCGCGACATTGGTGGAGCGGCAGACCATGTCTCCAGTGATCGTGGTGGCGGCGATGACGTGGGTCCCGTGGATGTAGTTGGGGCCGCCGGAGTCCCCGCCGCATGCCCCGCCCCAGCCGGCCGACCAGTTCTGGTCCTCGTGGATCCAGCCGGTGGTCACGGCGTTGAGCCCGAGCAGGGCGGACTGCCGCTCGCCGGTGGAGGGGTAGGTGTGTGCGCCGCCGCCAAAGGTGACCGTGGAGCCGTAGCCGAGCACATCGAAGGTCTGATCGTGTGGGGCTGCGCCGAGCTCGTTCTCCGTGGGCAGCATCGCCGGTTGGATGCCTGGATCGGCTGACAGATGGAGAACGGCGATGTCGTTGGTGTCGTTCGCATAGACGTTCTGTCGAGACGTCAGCTTCGGCACGAAGGCCGGGTCGATCGCGATGGTCCCGCCGTAGTACGTGCTCGCGGTGGTCGGCTGCTGATCGAAGGTCGCCCACGCATTCGGCAAGTGACCATTGGCGCGGTAGTAGTCCGCGAAGCAATGGGCTGCCGTCAGGAAGGACGTGTGGTCGATCAGGGCACCGCTACAGGCGAATCGCTTCGGGCCGTTGACAGTGTCACTGAAGTACAGCGCGCCGGCCTCGGGGTGCGAGAAGTCGGGCGTTCCGTTGACCATCGCCGTGGCGGCCGACGGGATGAACGCGAGAGCTGCGCCGAGTATGGCCGCGGGGACGAGTCGTCTCATGGATGAGGATATTCCTTGCACGTACCTCGGGCTGTCAAGGAGTCGACTCGGCACCGGGCTGACGGACAACAGCACCTGCGTCCTACCGCAGCCGCACCGAGAGCTGCCCGCCGGTCACCTGGACCGAGCCTGGCCGGACACCGGTCCTACAGGGATCCTGGATCGCCTTCGACAAGATCCACGACGACCATCATGTGTCTGGCGTATCGGGCCGGGACGCTGAATGTTCCTGGGGAACTGCCGCAGGATCTGGTCCCGGTAGTCGGAGTCCGCCCGTATCACCA
>CAYYCE010000572.1:0-2621 GCA_964469635.1 uncultured Kineosporiaceae bacterium | reverse complement strand
TCCGCAAGATCTCATCCAACCTGTCGATCACCTCACGCAGACAGTTGCGCGACGCGGTGCGCGACGACGCCGGCGCACCCGACTCCCCCTGACCCGGACCTCGTCGTACTGGATCGTCAGCCCACCTGCCGACGAGTGTCCGCGTCGAAGAATCTGTTGCCGGCCGGTGCCAGACCCGTTGCCCGCAGGTGGCAGACCAGTGACTCACACGGGCGCGGCCGGCGTCCTAGCTGCGCCATCGTGGCGGTGACAGCAGGACCCGTGGAAGAGGAGGCTGGTTGGCATGCGGGTGGTCGTGGCAGGTGGCACGGGGGTCATCGGGCGGAGGGTCGTCTCGCAGCTTGTAGGCCGTGGGCACGAGGTAACGGCGACGACGACGCGGGCCGACCGGCTCGACACGCTCGAGCGGCTCGGCGCACGCGCCGTCGTCATGGACGGGCTCGACGCCGAGTCGGTGGCCAACGTGGTGGCTGATGCCGCACCGGAGGCCATCGTGCACGAGATGACCTCGATCGCGCGGAAGCCCGACCTCAAGCACATGGACCGCTGGTTCGCCACGACGAACCGGCTTCGCACGGGGGGATCGACCACCTGCTGGCGGCCGCCGCCGCGACGGGCGGACCGCACGTCGTCGCGCAGAGCTACGGCGGGTGGAACGGCATCCGCGAGGGCGGCTTGGTCAAGACGGAGGACGACCCGCTCGACTGGGGCGCGGGAACGGTCGCCGAGCCAGGGTTCCGGGCGATGCGCCACCTCGAGAAGGTGGTCATCGACGCCGGTGGAGCCGCGCTGCGGTACGGCTGGCTCTACGGGCCGGGCGCGACTGACGAGCAGGTCGAGATCCTGCGAAAGCGGCAATTCCCGGTCGTCGGCGGCGGCACCGGCTACAGCTCGTGGGTGCACGTCGACGACGCGGCGAGCGCCACGGTACTTGCCGTCGAGCAGAGGGCACGCGGCATCTTCGACATCTGCGACGACGAGCCGGCCCCGGCCGCCGAGTGGCTGCCCCACCAGGCCGCCTGCGTGGGCGCGAAGCCACCTTGGCACGTGCCGGCCTGGCTCGCCCGGGTCCTCGCCGGCGAGGTCGCGGTGATCATGATGACCGAGGGGCGCGGGTTCTCGAACGCCAAGGCCAAGCGGGAGCTCGGGTGGCAGTTGCGATACCCCTCTTGGCGTCAGGGCTTCACGGAGCTGGGGTGACATGCGATGTAGCAGCCGGCCCCTGCTGTTCGCGGGTTACCACCCCGCACGGTCGTGCTCAGTGCCTGTTCAAGGCGGTCGGCTGGCGGCGGTTGGGCGCACTCGCGGGGCGGTTGTGGGATCCGATCTTGCGTGTGCGATCGCGCGCTGGGGCGGGGCCCGCTCGGGCCCTTCGGTGCCGTCGCCTGGCGTCAGAGGTCCAGCAGCAGCGCGAGGGTTTCGCGAACCTCGCCGAGAGCGACTGGACCGACATTGCCGGTGCGCTCACGAATGCGTGCCGTGGCCACGGAACGCACGTGCTGGCACTGCGCCGACGAACGCGCTGAAAGCCGGTTGCCCTGATCGGGATCGATGACCACCTCAGTGCTGCTCGTGCGGATCGTGCGGGTCAGGGGCACGACCTGCACGACGTTGGGTCCCCCGTGCAGCACCCGCGCCGCGGTCACCACGATGGCGGGGCGATGCGATCCGGCCTCGCTGCCAGCCGGCACTCCGAGGTCGAGCTCGACCACGTCACCCGGCGTCAGCATCGAGCCATGCCGTCTCATCTTCCGTGAGGCCATCAGCGAGGTCGCGCGCCATGGCGTCCTGGCGGAGCGCGCGGATGGCGTTGCGCACGGTCTCGTCGATCGTTTCGTGGCGCTCGGCCGCCAAGCGGGTCACCCGCGCATGGGTGTCCCTGCTGATGCGGATCGTCGTGGTGTCAGCCATGAACCAACGGTATGTCGTGTAGACACTTCCGTCTACACGGGTTGCGCTCCCCAGTGACAGGAGCCGCCGCGCATGTCGATCAGCCCAGCCCGTCTCGCGGCGGTATGCAGGAGGTCTGGAGCCTCTAGGTCTGGACCTCTTGGTCGGCCGATACGCGGAGATTCGCGACGGATCCTGCCGGGTGGGTTGTGGTTCACTCAGCCGGTGGAACTGACGATTCCGGTCGACGGTGCCGAGCTTCGGGCAACCCTGACGATGCCACTCGCTGCCTGCCGAGCTGGTGTGGTGGTTCTTCACGGAGCCGAGGCGGGAGAGCGGTCGTACTTCCTTTACGAGCACTTGGCCGACCTGCTCGCAGAGCACAATGTTGCGGTTCTGCGATACCGACGTGCAGCGCCGGACGGGCACGATGTGCCGTTGCCGACGCAGGCCGCCGATGCGCTGGCCGCAACGAGCCGGCTGCGAGACATCGTGAGCGGACCGGTGGGGCTGTGGGGCTACAGCCAGGGCGCGTGGGCGGCGACGATGGCTGCGGCCGCCGACCCGGACTCAATCGATCTTGTGATCTGTGTGTCGTGCTGCGGCGTCTCACCAGCCCAGCAGATGCGGGTGGGATGCGCGACCCAGTTGCGCAAGCGCGGCTACTCCGAGCGTGACGTCGAGGACCTGACGAACACGCGTCTGGCCGTCGAGGGCTACCTGCGCAACGG
>CAYYCE010000571.1:1039-2629 GCA_964469635.1 uncultured Kineosporiaceae bacterium | reverse complement strand
AGCCGACCTGGGACTGCAGCAGGGCATGGGTGCCGATGACGACCCCGGCTTGCCCGGCCGCGATCCGCAGCAGCGTCTCGCGCCGGGACGCCGCCGACATCGAGCCGGTGAGCAGCGCCACCGTCGTGGCGTGCTCGCCGCCCAGCAGCCCGCCCTGTCCGATGTCGCCCAGCATCGCCGTGATCGACCGGAAGTGCTGGGCCGCGAGCACCTCCGTGGGGGCCAGCAACGCCGCCTGGCCACCGCTGTCGATGACCGTGAGCATGGCCCGCAGGGCGACCACCGTCTTGCCCGAGCCCACCTCCCCCTGCAGCAGCCGGTGCATCGGGTGACGCCGGGCGAGGTCCTCGGCGATCTCGGTTCCCACCCGCATCTGGCCCGGGGTGAGGACGAACGGCAGCGACACGTCGAAGGAGTCCAGCAGCCCGCCCGAGACCACCGGTCGCGGCGTCGCCGGTCCGGCCTGCTCGCTGCGCCGACGCCGCGCGAGGGCGACCTGCAGCACGAAGGCCTCCTCGTAGGCGAACCGCCGCAGCCCGGCGTACCCGTCCGCCTCGGTCCGCGGCCGGTGCACCGCCTGGAGCGCCTCCGCCAGGTCCATCAGCCGCCAGCTGCGGCGCCACTGCTCCGGCAGCGGGTCCGCGACCTCGCCGAGCACGTCCAGCACCGTGCCGACGGCGGTGCGGATCGTGGACTGGGGCAGCTTGGCCACGGTCGGGTACACCGGGATCGGCCGGTCCAGGTCGTCGAGCGCCGAGTCGTCGCCGGCCGCGATCGGGGTCCACTTCGGGTGGGTCAGCTGGAGCTGCCGCCGGTAGGAGTCCACCGTGCCCGAGAACAGCATCCGGCGACCGGGGGTGAAGGCGTTCAGCAGCCGGCGCCCCGAGAAGAACGTCATCGGCAGCGTGTCCCGGCCGTCGGTGACCACGACCCGCAACAACTCCCCCCGGCGCTGGCGCATCGGCACCAGCGTGACGCTGACCACCTCGGCGACGAGCGAGACCTCCTGCCCCAGCGGCAGGGCGTGGATCGTGGTCAGCTCACCCAACCGCTCGTAGCGGCGGGGGAAGTACCGCAGCAGATCCCCGACGGTGTGCAGGTCCAGGTGCTTGCCGAGCGGACCGGCGCTGCGCCCGACGATCCGCCGCAACGGCTGGGCCAGGAACGAGCTCACCGCCTCACCTCCCGCTCACTCCACCCCGATCAGCAGCGGGTAGCGCGGCTGGCCGCCGTCCAGGACGGCGATCTCGACCCCCGGATGGCGGCGCCTGACCCGCTGGGTGACCAGGTCCGCGGCGGACCCGTCGAGGCCCTCGCCCGCCACCAGCGTGACCAGTTCGCCGCCGCCGGACAGCAGTCGCTCGATCACCGCGGCCGCCACGTCGCACACCTCGGACCCCACGACCACGATGTCACCCTGCACGATGCCCAGGACATCGCCCGACCGGCACACCCCGGCCATCGTGATCGCCTCCCGGGTGGCCACGGTCACCGCGCCGTCGCGGGTGGCCCCGGCCGCCGCCGACATCGCGACCACGTCCTCGTCGATGCCGCGACCGGGATCGTGCACCGCTGCGGCGGCCAGGCCCT
>CAYYCE010000571.1:0-1029 GCA_964469635.1 uncultured Kineosporiaceae bacterium | reverse complement strand
CCCTGGACCTGGGCGCGCGTGGGCAGCACGCTGACCCGCCTCCCCTGCGCCCGGACGCTGCCCGCCGCCGCCTCGGCCACCGGGAGCGTGTCGGCGTCGTTGGGCAGCACCACCACCGCACCGGCGGTGTCCGCCGCCGTCCGGATCGCCTCGACGATCTGGGCGGTGGACGGCCGCCGTCCCGATGGGTCGGTCACCACGGCCGCACCCACGTCGGTGAACAGCTGCGCCAGACCCGGACCCGCCGCGCACGCCACCAGGCCCACCGAGGCCCGCTCCCGGGATTCGGCTCGGGCCTGCTCCCGGTGGGCCCGCTCGTCGGCGAAGTGGGTGATCCGGACCCGGTAGGGACGGCCGGCCGTGATCCCGGCCTCGACCGCCGCCCCAGGGTCGTGGACGTGGACGTGGACGTGCCACAGCCGACCGCCGCCCACCACCACGAGCGAGTCGCCGAGACCGGCGAGCTCGGCCCGCAGCCCGGGCACGTTCTCGTCGTCGGCCTCCAGCAGGTACATCACCTCGTACGCCGGCCCGCCGACCCGCCAGTGCCCGCCGTCGCCGTCGATCGCGGTCAGGTCCGGGGCGGGCAGCGGGACGACGCGGCGCCGTCGGGCCCGCGGCCCGGGGTCGCGCCGGTGCACCAGGTCCTCGAGCGTCTCGAGGACCACCAGGTAGCCGCGGCCGCCGGCGTCCACGACCCCGGCGCGACGCAGCGGCTCGAGCTGCTCACGGGTGGCCGCGAGGGCGGTCCTGGCCGCTGAGACCAGCGCGGTCACCACATCGGGCAGACCACCGTCGCAGACCTCGCTCGCCGCGCGCGCCGCCGCCCTGCTCACCGACAGGATCGTGCCCTCGACCGGTGTGGCCACGGCCAGCCAGGCCTGCTGATCCGCCCGGCGTACCGCCTCGGCCAGGGCGGCGGCGTCCAGGACCCGGCGTTCGGCGAGCACGTCCGCCCAGCCGCGCATCAGCTGGGCGGCGATGATCCCGGAGTTGCCGCGGGCGCCCATCAGCGCCCCGTGGGCGAAC
>CAYYCE010000570.1:0-2633 GCA_964469635.1 uncultured Kineosporiaceae bacterium | reverse complement strand
CGGGCGGTGCTCGAGGTCCGCGACCACGGGCCCGGCCTCACCCCGGAACAGGCCGAGAGGGTCTTCGAGCGCTTCTACCGGGCCGATCCCTCGCGGCGGCGCAAGCACCCCGGGGGCGGTCCCGGAACCGACGGCACGCCCGCTTCCCGGCCCGCCGGCGCGGGTCTGGGGCTGTCCATCGTGGACGCCGTCGTCACCGCGCATCGCGGTGAGGTCTCGGTGCGCCAGACGCCCGGAGGCGGCGCCACCTTCGTGGTGTCCCTGCCCGCCGCACCATGATTCACCTCACATCGGCCCACCACCGGGACTGATGTGGATGACTCGAGGTTTGTCCTGTCATAGGATGAATCCGGGTCCGTGCGAACCCGCACCGACCCGACCACGAATGCGATCCGGAGTGACCCACCATGCTCGCCCAGAGTTCGGCCCGCGGCGCCCACCACACCCAGCGCTCGCTGTGGGGCCGGTTCCTCGATCAGCTCCTTCCCGACCGGGACCCCGACCGTCTGGTGGCGGTCGGCGAGGTCGCCCCCGGCACCGTGCCGTTCGTCGAGGAGTCCCTCCACGACGCCGAGATCCCCGTCGCCGTCCGCGAACTCATGGGCCTGTGGGGCGCCGAGGCCCGGTTCCAGGTCCTGGTCCCCGCCCGCGACGCGGCGGTCGCAGCCGAGATCGTCGGCGGTCTGACCCGCCACCCCCGCAGCGGCCTGTGACCCGGTCCCGGTGACCGGTCGACCCATTCACAGAGGACTCTCAGGGTCCACCAAGACGCCCTTCAGCGTCGAGGGGTGTGCTGTACCCATGACACAGACCACCACGCCCCCGACGGGCCCGGCCGGTGGTTACCCCTCCACCCCGGGCATCACCTCCGCAGCCGACTGGTCCAGCCCGTCGGTGCCGGCGTCTTCGGGCGGGACCGCCCTTCCGCCGCCGATGCCCCCGCAGACGGACGAGACCCCTCAGCCGCCGCGGCCGGAGCGGCGCCCCGGATGGCGCGGTGTGATCGCGGTCGGCGCCGGCGCCGCCCTGCTCTCGAGTCTGCTCACCGCCGGCACCGTCAGCGTGCTGCGAGGCGACGACACCGGGACCACGAGCTCCGCCGCCACCCTCACCGGTTCCTCGACGGCCACCACTCCCGGCCCGGTCCACACCGCCGCCGACGGCACGCCCGACTGGGTCGCCGTGGCCGCCCAGGTCGAGCCGAGTGTGGTGTCCGTCCGGGTCAGCGGACAGTCCGGATCGGGTGAGGGATCCGGGATCGTGCTCGACACCGCAGGTCACATCCTGACCAACAACCACGTCGTGGCCGAGGCCTCCGGCGGCGGGCGGATCGCCGTCGTGCTCTCGGACGGCCGCGCCTTCGGCGCCTCCGTGATCGGCACCGACCCGGCCACCGACCTCGCCGTGCTGAAGCTGGCCCCCGTGCCCTCCGGGTTGGTCGCCGCCACGTTCGGCGACTCCAACGCCGTCCAGGTCGGCGAGGCCGTGATGGCGATCGGCAACCCGCTGGGGCTGTCCGACACCGTCACCACCGGCATCGTCAGCGCGGTCAACCGACCCGTCACCACCACGACCTCCATTCAGAACCAGAACCCCTTCGCCGGCTCGGCATCCGGTGAGACCGTGGTCACCAACGCCATCCAGACCGATGCCGCCATCAACCCCGGCAACAGCGGCGGGGCGCTGGTGAACTCCACCGGGCAGGTCATCGGCATCACCTCCTCGATCGCCTCTCTCGGCTCCTCGATGGGCGGGCAGTCCGGCAGCATCGGGCTCGGCTTCGCGATCCCGGCGAGCACCGCCAGGCAGATCGCCTCGGAGATCATCGCGAACAAGCCCATCGAGCACGCCTACCTGGGCGTGACCCTCAGGGACGGCCAGGTGAGCCTGGACGGCGCCAAGCGGCAGGCCGCCGTGATCGGCTCGGTGAGCCCCGGGACCGCCGCGGCCAAGGCCGGGTTGACGTCCAAGGACGCGATCATCGCCTTCGACGGCGACCCGCTGGACGGCTCCGAGTCCCTGGTCGCCCGGATCCGCGACGTCCGTCCCGGCACGACGGTGAAGCTCACCGTGGTCCGTGCCGGCAAGGCCATCGACGTCGACGTCACCCTGGGCGTCCGACCGACCGGCTGACCCGCCGACGGGAAGCACCCCGAGTTCGCATCCCCGCGGTCCCTCACGGCCCCACGGCTCCCCGGCGTGGGAGGGACCGCGGGGATGCGGTTCGTCGGGGATGCGGGTGTTCCCGCGGTGCGGATGTATCTGGAGGGATGACCGGCGACTCCGACATCATGGACGGCCACGGCCACTCTGGGGAGTCGACATGACGAATGGCGCCATCGAGGCGGACACGGCAGGTACGACGGGCGCCGCCCGGACGGGCGAGCGACCCGACCGCTCCGCCCAGGACGCGTTCTTCGACGGCGACATGTACCTCGTCGAGATCACCGGCTGGCCGGGCGACCGGATCAGGCCACAGGCCCCGATCGAGAAGGCGGAGCCCGCCCCCTCCGGGGCTCGGCTGCGGGTGGGCCCGGTCGACCCCCACGACGCCCGCCACCTACCCCCGCTGACGGCGGGCACCGTCGTCGACACCGGGACGTTCTCGCTGCGCAACAGCGGCAACCGCACGC
>CAYYCE010000569.1:0-2641 GCA_964469635.1 uncultured Kineosporiaceae bacterium | reverse complement strand
GCGCCGGCTCGCCCACGGCGTCGGCGTCGTCCCGCGGATCGTCGCGGGGCTCGCCCGTCCCGTTCGAGGGACCCGGCTCGTTCGCCCGGCCGGAGGGCACGAACCGGTAGCCCACGTTGCGCACCGTGCCGATGAGGGCCTCGTAGTCGGGGCCGAGCTTGGCCCGCAGCCGCCGGACGTGGACGTCGACCGTGCGGGTGCCGCCGAAGTAGTCGTACCCCCAGACCTCCTGCAGCAGCTGGGCCCTGGTGAACACCCGGCCCGGATGTTGGGCCAGGTACTTGAGCAGCTCGAACTCCTTGTAGGTCAGGTCGAGCGAGCGACCCTTCAGCCGGGCACTGTAGGTGGCCTCGTCGATCACCAGATCGCCGTTGCGGATCTCGGTGGTCTCGGGTTCGCGCTCGGGCTCGCCGAGCCGCCCCCGGCCGGCCGCGAGCCGCAGCCGCGCCTCCACCTCGGCGGGTCCGGCCGTGTCGATGAGCACCTCGTCCATGCCCCAGTCGGGGGCGACCGCGGCCAGACCACCCTCGGTGAGCACCAGCAGCATCGGTACGGACACCCCGGTGGCGCGCAGCAGCCGACACAGCGACCGGGCACCGGTGAGATCCCGGCGGCCGTCGATCAACAGGGCATCGGCCTGCGGCGCGTCGACCATGACCGCAGGCTCGGCCGGCAGCACCCGTACCTGGTGGGTGAGCAGGCCGAGGGCGGGGAGCACGTCGGACGCCGGGGCCAGGGCATTGGTCAGCATCAACAGCTGTGCCATGGCCACCTCCGGAGAACGGAACTCAAGGGTAGCCGGGTGCCCGACCCGGGGGTTCACCCCTCGGGATCTGCCAGGATGCCGGACGTGATGTCCCTGTTGGCGCCACTCGGATCGATCCTCCTGGCCGCGCTGGTGGTGGTGGCGGGGGACGCCGGGCAACCGATGCTCGCGGCGGCGGTGTCCCTCGTGGTGATCGTCTTCGCCCTGGGCTGGCCCGACCTGCTCGACGTCCGGCACGCCCGCGTCTCCACCTCGGTCGTGATCGCCGTCAGCGGGTTGGCGGCCACGGCCCTGGCGGCGGCCACCGCCGCCAGCCTGAAGTCGATGTCGGCGATCGCCGTCCTGCTGGCCGGGTGCGTGCTGCTCGCCTTCGCCCACCAGTTGCTGCGACGGGACGGCCGGGCCTCGCTGGTCGAGTCGATCACGGTCACCCTGTCCGGCCAGGTGATCGCCGTCCTGGCGTCGGGCTGGGTGCTGCTGACGCAGACCCGGGTCGGCGCCGACGCGCTGCTCGTGGCGGCCGTCGCGGTCGGCGCCGCGGCGTTGGTGACCGGTCTGCCGATCGAAGGCACGCTGCGCGGCTGGGCGGCGTTCGTCGCCGGAGCCTCGGTGTCCACCGTGGTGTCCGTGGTGCTCGCGAACAGCGACCTGGCGGCGACCCTGTTGGTCGGGGTCGGCGTGGCCGGGGTCGCCTCCGGGCTCGGGATCCTGCTGCAGGCGCAGCCGCGCTCCTCCCACCTGCCCGGCCTGCTCGGCGCGGCCGCCGGCACCGTGTCCGCCGTGGGGACGGTCGCCTACGCGGTCGCCCGGCTGGCCGGGGGCTGAGCGTCGGATCGGATCGTGCTCCGGTTCGGCCGAGCCGGGCAGGCGTAGCAAGATGGGCCCATGCCGATGGAACTGTCCGCCGATGTCCCGCCCCCCCTGGTCCCGCTGAGCTGGTTGATCGGAGTGTGGGCGGGGGCCGGCGTCGTCGGGTACCCGACCATGTCCGAGGACCTGCGCTTCGGTCAGGAAGTCGAGTTCTCCCATGACGGGCGCCCCTTCCTGACCTATGGATCGCGCACCTGGCTGCTCGACGAGGGCGGCGCCAAGGTCCGCCCGCTGGCCACCGAGTCCGGCTACTGGCGCCCCTCGGGCGACGACGGGGACGGCGGGACGGCGGTGGAGGTGCTGCTCACCCATCCCACGGGCTTCGTGGAGATCTACTACGGCGCGGTCAGGGGTCCACGCCTCACCCTGGCCACCGACCTGGTGGCCCGGACCTCGACCGCCAAGGAGTACACGGCCGCGGCCCGGATGTACGGCCTCGTCGAGGGCGACCTGATGTGGACCATGGACATGGCCGCGATGGGCACCCCGCTCACGCCCCACCTGTCCGCCCAGCTGAAGCGGGTGACCTCGCTCTGACGATCGAGAGGGCCGAATGAGATCGCCCCTGCTGGACCTGCCCGGCGCCGTGCCGGTGGCCGACTCCGAGACGGAGCCCGATCGCGGCGTCGCCTGGCACTACGGCGACCCGATGCGCGAGCAGCGGCTGCTGGCCGGCGGGGTCGCGGTCACCGATCTGTCCCACCGGGGCCTGCTGGTGGTCGCCGGCGAGAGCCGGCTGAGCTGGCTGCACTCCCTGACCACTCAGCACCTGAGCGATCTGCGCCCGGGGACGTCGGTCGAGTCGCTGCTGCTCAGCCCGCACGGTCACGTCGAGCACGCCCTGCATCTGAGCGACGACGGCGAACGCACCTGGATCTCGGTGGAGGCCGCCTCGATGCGCCGGGCGGGGGAGCACGGTCCCGAGCCGGTCGCGGACTGGTTACGCGGCATGCGCTTCCGCACCAGGGTGACGGTCGAGGACGTCACGGCACAGTGGGCGGCGCT
>CAYYCE010000568.1:0-2642 GCA_964469635.1 uncultured Kineosporiaceae bacterium | reverse complement strand
CTCGACGAACGTCAGGCCCACGCCACCCATCGGGCCGAACGTGACGTCCAGCAGGTGCCCTCGGTACACGTTCAACCGCGCGCGCAGCTCGTCGAGCTCGCCGAGCACCTCCTGGGCAACCGGGACCGTCAGCCCGGCAACCTCCACCTGCAACCCGGGGAACTGCTCCGAGGGTGCCACCACCATCACCACATACCGACCACGGTCATCGCTGACCACGAGCAGCGCCAGCCTCAGACACGCCAGCGTGCTGTGAGGGCCGTTCGGCAGATCCACGAGGGCCGGCGCCGACAGCCGCATCGGGGGCAGCGCTTCCCCGCTGACCAACTGCTGCAGCGAGATCCCGCCGAAATGCGGAGGCAACGCGATGCCCTGAATCTCGACCGACCGGCCCGGCTGTACCGACCACGCATCCAGGGCGGTCTGCAGGTTCACATGCTCGAAAGGCGGCAGGTCCCGGGTCACCACCGAGTGGGTCACCCCGTCCGGCCCCAGAGCATCGGCGACCAGCCCCGCGACCTCGTTATCACCCTCAAGCACCCCGGCTGCCGGCGAATGCACCCATTCGAGGAAGCTACGGAACGTGGCGGCGAACTGCCTCACCTCGAGCGGATCAGGAGACGCCCACTCACGGCCGACCAGGTCGCTATCCTCCATGCGACGACGATCTCACGTCACTCGCCGGCACCGGGACTCATCGATCCCCGCCCAAGCCACCCGCGAGGCCGCAAGTATGGCGTCCATCAGGCCACCTTCAGGACTGGTCGGCCCGGGAAGTGAGACGCTCACCCGTGACCGATCCGCCGCCGCTCAAAGGACTTGATCGCATTGGCGGGGATTCCTGCCCAGCTCACGAGACCGGCCGCCGCCACGAGTCACTGATCCTCAGTCGCTTCGGTGCCAGACGCTGCGGATCATCGGGCAGGACCAACCGCAGCCGGCCGGGCGCACCGTGGTGTCAGCCAACCGGCGGTCGCGCAGCCGCGAGCCGCGGAGGATGCGGCCACAGAGGGCCTAGTCGATCAGGGCGACGCAGTTGCGCCCGGACTTCTTGGCGGCGTACAGCGCCTGGTCCGCCCGGTTCACCGCAGCCCAGATGCTCGTCGGCAGAAGGTCCTGGTCCGTAGGGGTGGTCACGTGGACGCCGATGCTGACGGTGACCGGGGCCAGGTTCTCCTCCACAATGCGCCGGATCCGTTCGGCGACCCCCTGCGCCTGGTCCAGCGGGACGCTGCACAGCACGAGGAACTCCTCGCCGCCCAGCCGGACTGCGACGTCGCCGGCGCGCATGCTGCCGGACACCAGGGCGGCCAGGCGACACAAGACCTCGTCCCCGCCCGCGTGGCCCCGAGTGTCGTTGATCTGCTTGAAATGGTCCACGTCGATGACCAGGACGGCGATCGGATGCTGCCCGCGGGCGCGGTCGATCCAGTAGGGACTTCCGGCTCGCTCCAGACCGCGACGGTTCGCCAACCCGGTGAGCGGGTCGGTCACCTCGCCCCGCCTGGCCTGTTCCACCGCCGTGATCGCCAGGTCGCGCAAGACCCGGACGATCGCCGAGACGGCGATCACGGTGAACACGCCCGCGGTCACGTCCCCGACGGACGAAGCGCTCGACGGCGCGATCGACGCCGTGGCGACGATCATGCCGACCGCGGACACGGCCACGACGGCCACCTCGCGACGGCGTCCGCAGAACAGGGCCGCGAGCAGCATCGCGGTCAGCAGACTCACGGTCGCCTCAGACACCCGGCCGCCACCATTGATGACGCCGACCGCCGTGACAGCGGACAGCTGGTTACCCACGAGGAGGACGACGAACGTGCGATCGCCGAGCCGAGCACCACGCAGGAACGCGACGACGACGGTGGCCGCCAGGACGCCGGTCAGCACGGCCATCACCGGCCAGCCTGTCACCACGCTCGACCGCCGGCCGACCCACGCGGACGTCTGCGCCGAGATCGCCAGGAGAGCCAGCACCCCGAGCACCCGGGCACGCAGTTGGGCCATCGCCACCCGGTCCGTGATGTCGGCGTGCAGGAACCTGGACGCCTTCGACCGCCAGGCCGCGCTAACGGGGCACCTCCACATCCCCTGATCGACACCGCGACGGCCACCCTTGAGAGCAGAACCCGCCACATGACACGGACCGGTAAGCAGTCACGGGTGATTCTCGGCAGGGCCACGCGTGGCCCCGCGAACCGCCTGACAAGTGCTGCTACCGGGTCTTCCCCTCGCGGACCATCTCGACGGTCTTGGCGACCCGGTCGGCGCGGGTCTGCTCCTTCTTGGCCTCGGTCACCCAGCGGACGTATTCCTTGCGGTGCGAGTACGCGAGAGCGGCGAACCCGGTCTCTGCCGCGGCGTCCTCCGCGAGCGCCGCGGCGAGGTCCTCGGGGACCGCCACGGTCCGCTCGCCGGCGTCGGCGGCGATCTCGACGACGTACGTCCCCCCGATCTCGACGCCCGCCTCGGCGCGCACCGCCTTGTTCAGCCCGATCATGTTCTCGCCGCCCATCCGGGCCAGCCGCAGCGCGAAGGTCCCGCCGTTGAGGGTCACCATGACCGGGAACGTCTTGCGGCCGCCCCCGACCTGTGCGACCTGCTCGTCCACTGGGGCCGGATCCCCTTCAAGCACTTCG
>CAYYCE010000567.1:2128-2643 GCA_964469635.1 uncultured Kineosporiaceae bacterium | reverse complement strand
TCCGTCTCGTCCAGGATCGCGATCCTCGGCTTCAGCAGCTCCAGCTGCAGGATCTCGTGGCGCTTCTTCTCGCCGCCCGAGAAGCCCTCGTTGACGTTGCGCTCGGCGAAGGTCGGGTTCATGCGCAGCGCGTCCATCGCCGTGCGCACCTCCTTGACCCAGTGCCGCAGCGCGGGGGCCTTGCCGTCGATGGCGGTCCGCGCGGTCCGCAGGAAGTTCGAGACCGTGATCCCGGGGACCTCGACCGGATACTGCATCGCGAGGAACAGGCCGGCTCGGGCGCGCTCGTCCACCGACATCGCGAGCACGTCCTCGCCGTCGAGTGTGATGCTGCCGGAGGTGATGGTGTACTTCGGGTGTCCGGCGATCGAATAGGCCAGGGTCGACTTGCCGGAACCGTTGGGGCCCATGATGGCGTGGGTCTCGCCGGCCCGGACGGTCAGGTCGACGCCGCTGAGGATCTGCTTGCTGCCGCCGTCGGGGCCGGTGTCCACGCTGACGTGCAGATCACGGAT
>CAYYCE010000567.1:0-2118 GCA_964469635.1 uncultured Kineosporiaceae bacterium | reverse complement strand
TCTCCTCCAGAGCCAGTGGGGCTGTGACGTCGACCAGTACCTGGCCGTCGACGATCGTGACGGCGTAGACCGGGATCGGCCGGATCGCCGGCAGTGCGAGCGGTTTGCCGGTGCGCAGGTCGAACTCCGACCCGTGCAGCCAGCATTCGATGGCGCAGTCGTGCACCTCGCCCTCGGACAGCGAGACCTCGGCATGGCTGCAGATGTCGCCGATGGCGTGGACCCCGCCCTCGCCGTCGCGGACCACGGCGACCGCGATCCCGTCCAGCACGACCCGGGCGGCCCCGGGGTCGGGGACGTCGACGAGCTTCATGGCGATCTGCGGGCTCACGCGGCACCGCCCGAGGTCTGCCCCGACACGCCGAGCTCGGCATCGATGCACCGCTCGAGCCGGTCCGCGAGTTGGGGAATGCCGATCAGCTGCAGCAGTTCGACGAAGAACGCCCGCACCACCAGGCGGCGGGCCTCGTCCTCCGGGATGCCTCGTGAGCACAGGTAGAAGAGCTGCTCGTCGTCGAAGCGGCCGGTGGCGCTGGCGTGCCCCGCGCCGATGATCTGCCCGGTCTGGATCTCGAGGTTGGGCACCGAGTCGGCGCGGGCGCCGGGGGTGAGCACGAGGTTCCGGTTGAGCTCGTAGGTGTCGGTGCCCTCGGCCTCGGCCCGGATCAGCACGTCACCGATCCAGACGGTGCGGGCATCGCGGCCCTGCAGGGCGTTCTTGTAGATCACGTTGCTGCGGCAGTCGGGCACGGAGTGGTCGACGAACAGCCGGCTCTCCAGATGCTGGCCGGCGTCCGCGAACGACAGCCCGATCAGCTCGACCTCACCCCCGGGGCCGGTGAAGCGCGCCGACGGGGCGATCCGCACCACACCGCCGCCGAGGGTGACCACCACGTGCTTGAGTCGGGCGTCGCGGCCCAGCCGCAGATGGTGGGCCGACAGGTGGACGGCGTCGTCGTCCCACTCCTGCACGCTCACCAGGGTGAGTGCGGCGCCGTCCTCGACCTCGACCTCGACATTGTCGGCGAAGACGCCGCCGCCGCGGAAGTCGACGATCACCACGCCCGCCGAACCCTGCTCGGCGGTGATCAGGGCGTGCCCGAACTCCAGCCCGCCCCGCCCGGTGACGTTGACCTGCGCCGGCTCGGTGAGCACCTGTCCGGCGGGGACCGTCAGCACGAGCGCCCGCGAGAAGCCCTCCCAGGCCCGGGCGGAGACCCGGTCCTCGGGGGTGCCGGTGCGCCCCAGCCGGGGGTCGGTGCGCTCGACGGTCTCCGCCTTCACGCCGGCGGGGACGTCGAACTCGACGACCGCCGCGGGCCCGGACGGCACCGCGTCGACGTGCAGTTCGCGGAGCCTGTCCATCGGGGTGAAGCGCCACTCCTCCTCACGGCCGGTGGGGATCGGGAAATCGGCGGCCGCGAAGCCGGCCCGACGCTCGGCCCGGGACTGCTGGGGCACCATGGTGGTGGCTGCCATCAGCCGACGGCCCCTTCCATCTGCAGTTCGATCAATCGGTTCAGTTCCAGGGCGTACTCCATGGGGAGCTCACGGGCGATGGGCTCGACGAAGCCACGCACGATCATCGCCATCGCCTCCTCCTCGCTCATGCCGCGCGACATCAGGTAGAACAACTGATCGTCGCTCACCTTGGAGACCGTGGCCTCGTGGCCCATCGTCACGTCGTCCTCGCGGACGTCGACGTAGGGGTAGGTGTCGCTGCGGCTGGCGGTGTCGACCAGCAGCGCGTCGCAGCGCACCGTCGAGGCCGAGTGGTGCGAACCCTCGAGCACCTGGACCAGGCCCCGGTAGGAGGTGCGACCGCCGCCGCGCGCCACCGACTTGGAGACGATCGAGGACGACGTGTGCGGTGCGGCGTGCACCATCTTGGCGCCGGCGTCCTGGTGCTGACCCTCACCGGCGAAGGCGATCGACAGGGTCTCCCCCTTGGCGTGCTCACCGAGCAGGTAGACGGCCGGGTACTTCATGGTGACCTTGGAGCCGATGTTGCCGTCGACCCACTCCATGGTGGCGCCCTGCTGGGCCACGGCCCGCTTGGTCACCAGGTTGTAGACGTTGTTCGACCAGTTCTGGATGGTCGTGTACCGGACCCGGGCG
>CAYYCE010000566.1:0-2652 GCA_964469635.1 uncultured Kineosporiaceae bacterium | reverse complement strand
AACGAGGCGCTGGGCATCCGGCCCACCCAGCACTGAGGCCCATCGCTCGTGCTCCGCGGGCGAACGATGTTCACCCGCGGAGCACGGCGGCGTCGGATATCAGCCCAGCCAGGCCTTGACCTTGTCGGGGTTGGCGTCGACCCACTTCTTGGCGGCGTCGTCCGGGGTCATCTTGTCCTCGGTGATGTACTTCGCCACCAGGTTCTGGTCGTCGTTGGTCCAGGTGAAGTTCTTGACCAGGGTGACCGCGGGACTCCCGGAGTCCATGAACTTCACGCTGGCGATCTTATTGAGCTCGTACGGCGGGTAGTCACAGGCGACCTTGGCCGCGTCGGCGTCGCAGCCGTCGGTGTACGGGGGCAGGTTCACCTTGACCAGCGGCACCTCGGAGAGGAACCACTGCGGTTCGTAGAAGTAGCCGATCAAGGGCTTCTTCTGCTCCTGGGCCTGCCGGAAGGCGGTGATCAGAGCCGCCTCGCTGCCGGCGTAGACCACCTTGAAGTTGAGGTCCAGGTTCTTGACCAGCGCCGCGTCGTTGGTGACGTAGGAGGGATCACCGTCCAACAGCTGACCCTGAGCACCCGATTCGGAGGTCTTGAACAGGTCCGCGTACTTGTTGAGGTTCTTGTAGTCGGTGATGTCGGGGTACTTCTCGGCCATCCACGGCGGCACGTACCAGCCGATCACGCCCTTGTTGCCGGTGGGCCCGGCGTCGACCGCGACCTTCTTGTCGGTGATGTACTTCTGCACCAGGTCGGGGTGGCCCCAGTTCTCGAGGATGACGTCGACGTCACCGCTCTCGAAGCCCTGCCAGGAGATCTCCTCCTTGAGGTCCTTCTTGACCACGTTGCAGCCGAGGTCGTGCTGGGCCACATAGCCCACCACGGCGGCGTCCGCCTCGTAGCCGACCCAGGGGTTGACGGCGATGTTGAACGTCCCGCAGGAGCCGCCGGCACCGGATCCGGAGGCGCCCTCGGCGGCCGACGAGGACGTCTCGCCGACCTTGGCACCGCCGCACCCGCTGAGAGCGAGCGTGAGCGCACCGGCGAGCACAACTGCCACGCCGGCCTTCTTGAGTCCTACCACTGTGTTCCGACCTTCCTCGAGAGTCGTGTCCTCATCACCCGGTCCGCCCGGCACGGCGAGCCGCCGCCTGCGTGATCCGGTCGAGCATGATGCCGATCAGCACGATGGCGACGCCTGCGGCCAGACCCTTGCCCCACAGCTGTCCCTGCGAGAAGCCGGCCACGATGTCGTAGCCGAGCGCGCCACCGCCCACCAGGCCACCCATGACGACCATCGACAGCACGTAGATCAGACCCTGGTTGGTGGCCAGGGTCAGCGCCGGGGCCGCCATGGGCAATTGCACCTTTCGTACCACCTGCGACGGGCTGGACCCGGCCGACACGGCGGCCTCCACCGTGGTCGGTGAAACCCCGCGGATGCCGTCGGCGGTGATCTTGATGGCCACGGGCGCGGCGTAGACCACGGCGGCGACGATCGCGCTGAACCGGCTCGGGTTGAACAGGGCGACGACCGGCACCAGGTAGACGAACGGCGGCATCACCTGAGCGGCGTCCAGGATCGGGCGGATGAGGTTGTCCGCCCGATGGCTGCGGCCCATCCAGACCCCGATGGCGACGCCGAGGGCGACCACGATCGCCGTGGCCACCAGGGTGGACGCCAGGGTGATCATGCCGTCCTGCCACAGCCCGGTGGCGATGACCAGCGCCAGGCAGACCACCGCGGTGATCGCGGCACGGACGCCGCCGAGGATCACTGCGATGGCGGCGATCGCGGCCATGGTCACCCACCAGGGCGAGTTGGTGAGCAGGTCCTGCAGCGGATCGATGAGCCACTGCGTCACCACGTCGAGCAGCCCACTGGTCAGGGCCGGGAAGGTGGTCTGGACCCAGTTGGTGGCCGAATCGGCTGCCGTGGAGACGTAGCGGCCGAGGGCCAGCGGGCTCTCCGAGTCCGGTTGGGGGAACTCGGCGGCCCAGACGTAGGTGCGCGACAGGTAGCAGGCGATCGCCGTGACCACGGCCGAGACGATGAGCACGGGACGACGGACGGCGGCCAGCCGCGCCGCGAGTCCGGCCGTGCCCGCCTGGCCGGTCCGGGAGCGCACCGCCATCGCCGTCGTGGTCCGGTCGAGCACGATCGCCAGCACGACCAGCGCGACACCGGCGTTGAACGCCGTCCCGACGTCCACGCTCTCCAGCGCCTTGATCACGGTCTTGCCCAGACCGGGGGCATCGATCAGAGCGGCGATGGTGACCATCGACAGCGCCGCCATGATGGTCTGATTGATCCCGACCACGGTGGTCTGGCGCGACATCGGAAGCAACACCTTGACCAGCGACTGCCACCGGGTCGAGCCGAGCGATTCGGCGGCCTCGACGCTGGCCTGGGGGACCGAGCGGATGCCGTGGGCGGTCAACCGGATCGCGGGCGGCATGGCGAAGATGAAGGTGACGATGACCGAGGCGGCCAACCCGATCCCGAAGAACAGCGCCAGCGGGATCAGGTAGACGAAGGCCGGCATGGTCTGCATGAAATCCAGGACAGGGCGCGTCAGGGTCTGGACGGTGTCGTTCCGCGCCATGGCGACGCCGAGCGGCATGCCGAATAAAAGCGCAATCAGACTGG
>CAYYCE010000565.1:0-2664 GCA_964469635.1 uncultured Kineosporiaceae bacterium | reverse complement strand
GAGGACGCCTGTGCCGTCTTCGAGTTCGAGCAGTGCGAGCAGGATGTGTTCGGTGCCCACGTGGTTGTGGTTCATCCGCAGGGCCTCTCGGAAGCTCAACTCCAGGCCCTTCTTTGCGTGCGCGTCGAACGGGATGAGCGCGGGCACAGAGTCGGCTGCCGTCGGCGTCGTCGCGGTGGCGGTCTGCCGGACGGCGTCGAGTGATACTCCTTGCGCGACGATCGTCCGGGCGCCGAGCGCGGTCGGGTCCGCGACCAGGGCCAGCACGAGATGAGCCACGGTGATCTGGCTGTTGCTCCGGGCGCGGGCTTCCTCCTGCGCCGTCACGACGACCTTTCTGGCTCTGTCGGTGAATCGGCTGAACCCCTGGCTGGCGTCGAGGTCCGGCGCCTCGCCCTTGGCGACGAACCGCTTCTGCGCCGCTTGTTTGGTGACGCCCATACTGCGGCCGATGTCCGTCCAGGAGGCGCCGGAGCGGCGCGCCTGGTCCACGAAGTGCCCGATCAAGTGATCGGCGACGTCACCGAGGTGGTCGGCAGCCAGCACTGCGTCGGTGAGCTGATCGAGGGCGGCGGAGTGCGTCTTCTTGATGGCTTCGATCAGATCGTCGAGCCGGATCGAGTTGGTGACGGGTTGAGTTGCCATGCGTCAACCATAAGTTGACGCTTGTGCCCAGTCAACACAAGGTTGACGACCCGGGCCCGGTGGGCACGCGCGGCGGCCTGAGCGAGGTCCGCGAGATCGCCCCAGCGCCCTGGCGGCGCCGGCCGGTCAGTCGGGAAGCGTGATTGGCGGGCTGATAGCTCCGGTGCCGCCTTCCCCTTGTTCAGCACCTCGCGGGATCGCTGAGTCGCTCCGCAGTTCTGACTGGCGGCGTCGCCAACGCGAGTTCCGGATTGCCCAGGGCAACGCTTGGCCTCCGAGGGCGGGTGGACCAGCGGTCGAGGCGGGTTGACCGACACATGTCGCGCCTCGACGCGGAGCGGTCCCACCCCCGCCTGCCCATGTGTTCACGGTGCTAGCTCCATCGTCGGGCTTCTTTGGGATCGGCCTTGGTCAACTGCTGAAGCCAATAGCACAACCGTGCAACGAAGCGTCCAGGAGCGACTGGCGAAGTCGGTCCACACCGGTTTCGAGCGCACCGCCATCCAGGACATCGGCCACGGTCTGCGCCAGCTGACGGATGTCGCCAACAAGGCACTCTCCGCGGTGCACGCACTGGGACACATCTCCGCTCTCCTGTGCGAGATCGCCGCCCACGACCTCGGCCCCCTGCTGCTGCGCGACAACGACCAGCGGGTCCGCGTGGTCCTGCACCGGCCGGAGCTGTCCGACCTGGTCGATGTCGCCATTGCCCAGCCGCGCCGGTATGGCGCCTCCGACCCGCAGGCCATGCAGCGGCTGTTCGAGCTCCTCTCCGAGCTGGCATGGCACTGTCGGCCCGCCCAACGGCCCGTCGTCAACGCCCAGCTCGAGCGCCTTCTCGCGACCGTGCACGGGGTCTCGGCGGTCTCGCTGCTGGTGTCGCCGGTCTCGCTGCTGGTGTCGCCGGGCTCGGTGGTGGTGGGGTGGAAGCGGTCGCGGTTGGCCATGGTGACGCCCATGGCGGCGTCGGTGTTGGTCTCGCCGGTGGCCATGGTCAGTTCTGCGTCGGTGATCAGGCCGGTCTCGGGTTCGGTGGCCAGGTGGGCGCGGTAGCCGTCCCGGCGCACAGATTTCGACTTGCGGGCGTGGCGGGTCTGCGGGTCCACGGTGGAGATCACCCGGTCCGGGGCGACCTTGCGGGCGATCCGCCACCGGCCGTCGGTCCCGTCGGATTCGTCGGCCGGTTCCACGTCCTGCCCGGCCACCAGCGCGAGCAGGCCCAACGCGTCCGCGGCAGCCGGATCCCGTTGCGGCCCACCGGGTCCGCACAACCGGGCCAGGACCGCCAACGCGTCATTGACCAGGGTGGAGACCAGGTCAGCCTTGGCCTGCGGGTCGTCCCAGTCGATGTCCGGCTTCCCGGCCCTGGTGTAGTCCAGGGCGCACACCTCGGCGATCACCCCGGCTGCGCCGGGCACCAGTCGGGCGACCCTACGGATCGCCGCGACCAGTTGGGTGACGGTGTCCCGGGTGGCCACCGCACCGTCGACCACGGTCGAGTCCACACACCATTTGCGGCGCCCCTTCAAGATCCCGGTCTCGGTGATCACCTCGGCGACCTTGTCGAACACCCGGTCCGGCCGCTCGGACGCGGCGATCCGCTGACGCCAGTACACCAACGTCGAGGGGTCGAACGAGGTGTCGGTCAACGACCGGCCACAGGCCACCTTCCAGCGAATGTCGTACTTCAACGCGTCCGCGGCCTGCGGGTCCGACAACGCGTACAACTCCTTCAGGACCAGCACCTCCCGATCAGGTCCGCCGGCAGGGACGGGCGCCCGGTCCGGGAGGGAAACAGGTCCGCGGTGAACGAGTCGTCGAACAACTCCCGGCGATGCTCGGCCAGGAACGCGAACACACTCCCGGCCGGCACCAGCCCCCCGGCCACCTCCGCCGCGTCCCACAGATCCCGGTCCATCCGCGTCACACCCTGCACCCCCCGATCCTCCCAGGACCGGGCACCCGAGATAACGGCGACACATCCCAAGACCATGACAAACCGCAACAAATCTGACCCAC
>CAYYCE010000564.1:1557-2668 GCA_964469635.1 uncultured Kineosporiaceae bacterium | reverse complement strand
GACGCCATCGACCAGTTCAAGGTGACGGCGCTGGACACCATGGCGACCACCATCGGGACCCTGGAGACCGAGGTGTCCAAGTCCCGCGACTATCTGGAACGGGTACAGAAGCGGGACGAACGCATCGCCTCGGGTTCGCTGGACATCGGGGATGCGCGGCGCTGATCGCACCGAGGACGATTCCGGTCGGATGAGGCAGCGCGCGGAGGATGCGGAGAGGCGGCAGGCAGGTGTCGGTCAGGGATTGGTGGGCGGCCCTGCTCGGCCGTCCCCGTGCGCCGCGGACGGACGCCGACCCGATCGAGCTTCCGCGCACGCCCACCGGCGACGAGTTGCTCACGCAGGTGGACCGGATCGACGCCGACATCGCCGAGAAGGCCCGCACGGATCGCGTCTCCGGCGTGGTCGCCGCGCGGGTGCACGACATCTGCCTGACCGCCCGCGAGGTGATCCCACGGCTGGGGCAGCTCGGCGGCGGGTCGCGGGACGCCCACTCGGTGATGTCGACGGTCACCAGCTACCTGCCCGAGGCGTTGGGCACCTATCTACGGTTGCCGCGGTCGTATGCCGACACCCGTCCCGTGGCCGGCGGCAAGACCTCGTTGATGGTTCTGGTGGATCAGCTCGACCTGCTCTCGATCACCATGGACCGGATGCTGGACGCCGCGACCCGGCGCGACGTGCAGGCCCTGATGGCGCACGGGCAGTTCCTGGCGGACAAGTTCGGCCACGGCTCCGACGGCGGGACCCTCGACGTGGGGCCGGGCAGGGGCGCCTCATGAGGCGGCAGCGGTCGGGAGGAACCCCACCGAGCCTGCCCACGACCCTCGAACACCTGGTCGAGATCGGCGGGGCGGCGGGTCTGGCGGCCGCCGACGTCCGCGCCGAGGGCGAGGCGTTGGCGGCGACGCTGGCCGAGGCCGCGCCTGGCGCCGCCGCCGCCTGGATCACCGCCACCGGCGGGGCCGCGACCGTGCAGGACTTCTTCGACGCCGCGAGCCGGGCCCGCCGCTGGCGGACCTCGCCGACCGCGGGGTTGCTGGCCCTGGTGGCCGCCGGATCGCCCCGGGCCGCCGAGTACGCCAGGGCGTTGACGGAGGTGGCCTCGGCC
>CAYYCE010000564.1:0-1547 GCA_964469635.1 uncultured Kineosporiaceae bacterium | reverse complement strand
CGGAAAGCCGTACGTGTCGTACAGCCGAAACGCGACATCGCCGTCGAGGCGTCGGTGATCGCCAACGCGTCGGCGTCGGCCGCGGCCCAGCTGACGGCGGTGGGCGCCCCGGCGGCGGGCCCGGGGCAGCCGGTGCCGCCGTCCCGCTCGACGCCGGAGCCGGAACCTGGGGCGACGACCCTGCCGGTCGATGCCCGCCTGCTCGACCAGCTCCGGATCACCCACGGCATCACGCTGCCCCCCGGGGTCGCCGGGACGCCCCCCACCGCCGCGCCGACGGAGCAGGCCGAGGCCGTCGAGGAACCGCCCGCCAAGAGCCTGGACGAGTTGCTCGGCGAGCTGGACGAGCTGACCGGTCTGGGCGCGGTCAAGACCGAGATCCATCGCCAGGCGGCGCTGCTGCGGGTGGAGAAGCTGCGGACCGAGGCGGGCATGGCCAGGGCCACGATCACCCGCCACCTGGTCTTCGTCGGCAACCCGGGAACCGGGAAGACGACGGTGGCCCGGTTGCTCTCCGGCATCTACCGCGCCATCGGCCTGCTCAGCAAGGGGCAGCTGATCGAGGTCGACCGCTCCGAGCTGGTGGCCGGCTACCTCGGCCAGACGGCGATGAAGACCGCCGAGGTGGTCGCCACGGCGATCGGCGGCGTGCTCTTCATCGACGAGGCCTACAGCCTGGCCGGCGACCAGTACGGCGAGGAGGCCATCGACACCCTGGTCAAGGAGATGGAGGACCATCGCGACGACCTCGTGGTGGTGGTGGCCGGGTACCCGGTGCCCATGGAGGAGTTCATCGACGCCAACCCCGGGCTGGCCAGCCGGTTCCGCACCACGCTCATGTTCGCCGACTACACCGACGACGAGCTGGTGGAGATCTTCGCCCGGCTGACCGAACGCGCCGACTACGAGGCCGGCCCCGCGGTGCTCACGCGGTTCCGGGAGCTGCTGGCCACCGTCACCCGCGACGACAGCTTCGGCAACGGCCGATACGCCCGCAACGTCCTGGAGGAGGCCATCGGCCGGCACGCCTGGCGGTTGCGCGACGTCGAGCGGCCCACCACCGACCAGTTGCGCGATCTGGCGCCGGAGGACCTGTCCGAACCCGTTCCCGAGGGGAGCACCCCGTGACCGCTCCCACCCCGACGCCCCTCGGCGCCAGATCGGCGGCCGCGTCCCGGACCATCACGCCCGGGGTCGCGACCGGGATGCCCGCGCCGACGCCCGGCACGTCCGTCGACCCGCTGTCCCCGGCGGGCCGGTCGAGGCTGCGCCAGGTCGCCACCTCGTTCTGGTCCGACACCCCGGGGCAGCTGCGGATCGCCGCGGTCTTCGCCGTCCTCGGATCGCTCATCCTGGTGTTCCTGGGCGGTTCGGCGTTCCGGGAGTGGAGCTCGGCGATGTCCTCGGCACGCACCGACGCCGCCCAGCTGGTGCGGATCCAGACCATCCAGAACGACCTGGTCAAGGCGGACGCCGCGGCCGCGACCAGCTCCCTGGCCGGGGGGGCCGGCAACCCGGAGCTGCAGGCGGTCTACGACGACGCGATC
>CAYYCE010000563.1:0-2668 GCA_964469635.1 uncultured Kineosporiaceae bacterium | reverse complement strand
GAACGCCGAGTGTCCCGGCCGTGCCGCCCAGCGCGGACACGGCATACGTGTAGCGATGGCCCGGCTTGGCGCTGTAGTCGCCCCATTGGAATCCCTGGATCGGGTGCTCCCGCGAGCTGTACTGCGAGCCCGGTGGCGGGTCGGGCACGACGCTCGGGAAGGTCTTCATCCCACGCAGCCAGCCGCTCTCGCCCTCGGTGTGGTCGGTGCGGTGGACCGCGAACCCGAGGCACCCCGCCGGGTCCGCGAGGTCGAACCCGAGGAGGACGGTGTGGGTCCCGGCGATGGCATGCACCGTCAGGCCGCCCTTGTGGTGCGTCCTGCGCATGGGTCCACGGTATGCCGGTCGGCGCCGCTGCGGCGGCCGAGGACGCGGCGGGCCCGGCCCTGCGGCTCCGGAAGGTCGCGTAGCCTGGTCGGGCGGTGGCCCCAGCGTCGGCGGGCGCTGGCGCGCCGAGCCGAACCGGACGAAGGGGGGATGAGGCGGCGATGATCCAGCCCAGCTGGCAGCTGTCCGCGAGCATCTCCCTCGTCCTCACCGTCGTGTGGGTCGGCTGCGCCGTCAGCGGCGCCCCGGCGCTGCGCGTCGTCAAGGCCTTCGCGCTCGAGTTCGCGGTGCTCGTCGGGGTCTTCGCGGTCTACCAGCACACGGCCTACCTCGCTCACGGCCAGACGGCCGGTGCCTTCGCCAACGCCCGCGACGTCTGGGACCTCGAACGGTGGCTGCATCTGCCGAGCGAGGTCACCGTCCAGCAGCTGACGGCCGGCTGGGCGGGCGTCGAGCGCGGGCTCAACTGGTACTACGCCTACATGCACCTCAACGTCATGACGGCGTTCGTCGTGTGGATGTGGTGGCGGCACCGCGAGCGCTACGCCCTGCTGCGCAACACCGTCGCCATCACGACGCTCGTCTGCGTGCTCATGCAGATGGTGCCGGTCGCGCCACCGCGGATGTTCCCCGAGCTCGGGTTCGTCGACACGGCGAAGGTCTATGGGCAGTCGGTCTACACCAACGGCGGGATCGCCGACCAGCTGGGGGCGATGCCCTCGATCCACGTCGCGTGGGCGGGCATCGTCGGGATCTTCGGCGCGTGGGCGGTCGGGCGTCGCTGGGGATGGGCCTTCCTCCTCCACTTCGCCATGGTGGCCTACGTCGTCGTCGCCACGGCCAACCACTGGTGGCTCGACGGGGTCGTCGGCCTGGCCGTCATGGGTGTCGTCATGGCCGTGCTGTTCCCCATCCACGCGGGGCTGGCCCGACGGGCGGCCGCGCGGTCGGCGGAGCCGGCGGAGCTGCCGGACGAGCTCTCCGACGCCGAGCGGTCGCCGGCCCTGTCGTAGCCGGAACGGTCGTAGCCGGAACGGTCAGTACCAGTGTGGCGAGCGGCTGAGCCACATCGACCAGGCCCGGCACGGGCTGCCGTAGGCGCGCTTGAGGTAGCTCAGCCCCCACCGGATCTGGGTCACCGGGTTGACGAGCCAGTCCGGCCCGGCGGTGGCCATCTTCGACGCGGGCAGCGACTGGGGGATGCCGTAGGCCCCGGATGAGGGGTTCGTCGCGCTCCAGCGCCAGCCGCTCTCGCCGTTCCACAGGCTGTTGAGGCAGCCCCACTGCGAGGGTCCGAACCCGTAGGCGGGCATGAGCCGTCTCGCCACCGCGCGGGGGTCGAGCTGGGCGGCGGTGAGCCCCGGACCTCCTCCGCTGGTGAGGACGGCCGACCCGCGGCCGGCCCTGGCGGCGGCTCTGGCGGCGGCGGCTCGGGCGGCGGCCGCCGCGGCGAGGCCGTCCTGGCGCCGCTGCTCGAGGACCTTCGACGTATGCCGCAGCGAGGCCAGCTGGGCCACCATCGTGTGCTGCTCCGCGGTGATCGTCTGGACCTGCGCGGCGGCGGCGGCCACCTTGGCCTGGGCGTCGGCCTCCGCCTGGTGAGCGGCCGTCGTCGCCGTCTCCTGCTGGGACCGGGCGAGGTCGGCCGTGCGTTGGGCGGCGACGGCGATGGCGGCGGTGGACCGTGCCGTGTCCGCCTCGCCGGCCCACTGGCTGCCGAAGGCGTCGAAGCCGGCCGCGGTGTCGGCGTACTGCTGGGGGCCGCCGGTGCTCAGGAGCGCCCCGAGCCGGCCGAGCGTGCCGCCGGACTCGTACACGGCCGCGGCATACTGCCCGAGCCTGGCCCGGGCGGTCGAGGCGACCAGGTCGGCCGCCCGGGCCCGGGAGGTGGCGATCGCCGCGGCGGCGGTCCGGCGGGCCAGCTCGTCCGCGGCGACGGCATACGCCGCGGCGGCGACGGAGACGTCCTGTTGGAGCCCGTCGAGCCGCGCTGCGTCCGCCTGGTAGCGGCGCTGGAGGGCGGCGACCCGGGCGGCGGCGGCGTGCGCTCTGGCCCGTGCCGCCCGCACCTGCCCGGCGCTGGGGAAGGTCCGGCCGCCCCCGCGGGCCTGTGCTCCGGGGGCGCCGAGGGCCAGGAGGGGGACGACGAGGACGGCGGCCCACACCCGACGGCGCCGTGCCGCGGCCGCGCCCGACCGGTCAGGACGGCGCCATGCCGTGGCCGGGCGGGGCCGGCCACGCTGACCGGTGGTGCCCACGAGTCCTCCCGTCGACGAGTCGCGCTCCACGGTAGTCGCCCAACCCCCCCCCCCCCCCCCGTCACATAAAAAACACAGGAAA
>CAYYCE010000562.1:0-2681 GCA_964469635.1 uncultured Kineosporiaceae bacterium | reverse complement strand
CAATGGACGTCGGCACGGCGGCAGGGGTGGGCGGGACCTCACTTCACCTCAGAGCGCATCAGCTGCCACAACCCGATCGCCAGGGGCAGCGCCAGCCAGACCAGGCCGGTGACCGCGAGGTATCCCCACTGGGCACCGGTGAGCGTCCCCTCGAACAGGGCACCCTGGTTGAACTGGAAGTCCACCCAGTGCCGGATGTCGGCGAACCAGCTCTGGGTCGCCGACAGGATCTCGGTGATGGTGGGCAGCACGAAGCCGTAGACGAAGTAGCCCACGATCGCGCCCGCCGAGTTTCGGATCAGGACGCCGAGCATGAAGCCGATGAGCATGCCGAGCACGTTGCCGAGCACGATGTCGGCCAGCTGGACGGCGGACAGGCCCCACGTCAGGTCCACGCCGGTGATGGCGGCCCCGAGCAGGTTGCCCAGCGCGCCGACCCCCATGGCGACGATCATCGAGGCGACGCCCACGGCGAGGATGCCGACCAGCTTGGCGGCCAGCACCCGGGCGCGGCTGGGAATCAGGGCGAACGTCGTCAGCCCGGTGCGTTGGCTCCACTCGCTGGTCACCGACAGGATCGCCACGACCGGCAGGATGATCGACATCGGGATTCCGACGGCCGACCCGAAGGTGTCGTAGGTGATGGCCGAGTCGGGGGCGAAGAGGATCACGGCCCCGGTGGCCAGCACCGAGGTGAGAGCGATGCTCGTCATCAGCCAGAAGCCCGACCGGGTGTCGAACATCTTGCGCAGCTCGAGGCCGACGATCCGGCCGAACGGGATCGGCGCGACAGTTCTCGGGCGGCCCTGCGCCCTCCGACCGAGGGAGCTCACGTGTTCGAGGGTGGTGGTCATGCCGCTGCTCCTTCGTATCCGTCGCGCTGGGTGTCTGCGGTGAGCTCGAGGAACATCTCCTCCAGGCCCGCGCCGTCGGCGGCGCGCAGTTCGACCAGCGCCACCTCTGTGCGCAGGGCGATCCGGCCCACCAGGTCGGGTTCGGCCTCGACCCGCAGGGCATCCGGGCCGCAGGCGTGTGCGGTCAGTCCGGCGGCGCTCAGCGCCTCGGCCAGCGCGGTCGGCCGGGGGGTGCGGACCAGGGTGCCTGCGGTGGCCAGCAGGTCCTCCTTGGTGCCGCTGGCGACGATGCGGCCGTTGCCGATCACGACCAGGTCGTCGGCGATGACCTCGATCTCGTGCAGCAGGTGCGAGCTGAGCAGCACGGTCCCTCCACGGTTGGCATAGTCGCGCAGCAGGTCCCGCATCCAGCGGATGCCCGCGGGGTCGAGGCCGTTGGCGGGTTCGTCCAGGATGAGCTCGTGTGGGTCGCCGATCAGGGCGGTGGCGATGCCGAGCCGTTGCCGCATGCCGAGCGAGTAGTTGCGCACCCGCCGTCCGGATTCGGCGGGCGTCAGGCTGACGAGGTCGAGCATTGCCTCGACGGTCTCGGCGGGCATGCCCATGGTCCTCTGGGCAAGGGTGAGGATCTCGCGCCCGGTACGACCGGCGTGCTGGGCCGAGGCGTCGAGCAGGACGCCGACCTCGCGGCCCGGGTTGGGCAGGTCGGCGTACCGGCGGCCCTCGATGGTCGCGGTGCCGGACTTGGGTTGGGTCAGGCCGACCATGATCCGCATGGCGGTGGATTTCCCGGCGCCGTTGGGCCCCAGGAATCCGGTCACGCGGCCCGGGCGGGCGGCGAACGAGACGGTGTCGAGCGCGGTGAACGCGCCGTACTTCATGGACAGGGAGGTGACTTCGATCATGCGCTCCAGCCTGCCGGTGGGGCGGGTGCGCGGGTATCGGGTGGAACCCTGGCCGTCCCCCGAACGTCCCCGAGTGGCTCTCGGGGTTCGCCGGAGATCTTTCGCCGGAGATCTTCAGCCGTCCCGCCGTCTCCCGGCATCCGGGTGCGGTCGGCCACCGGCGCCGCTGCCGTGAGACCGGCGAACGGGCATCAGCGGGTCGTGGCCGCCAGCAGCTGGTCGACCACGAGCCAGGACGACGTTCCGGCCGCCGCGAGGAACGTCAGGTTCCACAGTCCGCGGGGCAGATGGGTCAGCCGGGCCAGCACGGCCGGATCGTCCGAGCGGCTGCCGTGACGCATCACCGACAGGATGTGCCGCCAGGCCCCGACCACGAGCACCAACCCCGCGGCGACGAGCACGTACTGCTGCACCGCGTCGTTTCGCCACCACCACAGCGCCCCGGCACCCAGCAGCACGGTCCCCACGAGGACAGCGGTGAGCAGCGATCGCACCCGGCCCGCCACCAGCACCACCACCAGGACGGCGGCGGTCACCACCGGTGCCGCCCAGCCGCGGACCGCGAGCCACACCAGGGCCGCGCCCAGCAGCGCGGGGGCCGGGTAGCCGGCCCAGGTCGAGGCCATCAGCCCGGGGCCCCGCGCCGGACCCGCGGTGACGGTGTGCCCCGACATGTCGCCGCGGACGACGAAGCCGAGGAACCGCCGTCCGACAGCGACCCCGACCACGGCGTGACCCAACTCGTGCACCAGGGTCACGGCGAGCCGGGCCACGCGCCACCAGGCGCGGATCAGCACCAGCACCAGGGCGGCGGCGGTCACCAGGACCACTCCGGACGACGTGAGCCCGGTCGCGGTGGAGACCGGCGCCACCCGTTGGGTCACCGCCTCGATCCAGTCCACGACGGCGACCGTAGTCGCTG
>CAYYCE010000561.1:0-2681 GCA_964469635.1 uncultured Kineosporiaceae bacterium | reverse complement strand
GTCGGGTCGATGAGTTCGTCGGGGCGTAGCAGTCGCCAGACGAAGTTGCCCTGGGCGGAGACGCCCTGCTGGTCGTAGCCGGGGTCCAGGGCCGCGGTGATCCGGAACGAGCGTCCGGGCAGGGCCGCCGGGTGCCAGTCGGTCAGGATCCCGTAGCCGTTGCCGGCGGCGGCGAGCGCGGCGAGGGTCCCGTCGAACAGGACGGTTCCGGTGAAACCTGTGCAATCGCCGTAGGTCGCGCCGTCCCCCATCTCGATCCGCAGATTCAGCGCGCCGGCCAGGGCGCCGGAGACGTCCGTGGCACCCATCTGCACGGCGTCCTGCGGTTCCGACGTCGTGGCGCCCACGCGCAGGCACTGGGCATAGGACTGCCCGGGGGCCATCTGCACCGCTGCGAACATCGCCGTCCCGCCGTCGTCGTCGAACATCGCCACGCTGGCCTGGGCCGGGGCGCCGACGGCGGGATCGGCGACGGCGAACAGGAATCCGCCGGCCATGACGAGGACGGCGACGGCCATCCCGCCGTGGGAGGCGGAGCGCGCACGACGGACCATGACCACCGCCTCCCTGGAGACCCGCCCTCGTGCAGGAGACCTCGGCAGTTCCGGGTGAGTTCTTGACCGGCGAGGCCCTCCAGGGCAGGCCGTAGGCTGGCCCGCGTGAAGCCGTTCCTGTTGCTCGCCACGCGGGCCGACGACGCCGCCGCCGACAACGAGTACGAGGCGTTCCGGACCTTCTCCGAGCTCAGTTCCCGCCATCTGGTACGTCACCGCCTGGAACGCGATCCGCTGCCCCCGATCGACCTGGACGACTGGTCGGGGATCCTGCTGGGCGGCGGCCCCTTCAACGTCACCGACCCGCCCGAGGCGAAATCGGTCGCCCAGCACCGGGTGGAGGCCGAGTTGCGACGGCTGCTCGACACGATCATCGCGGCGGACTTCCCGTTCCTGGGGGCCTGCTACGGCATCGGCACCCTGGGCTCCCACCAGGGGGCGGTGGTGGATCGGCAGCACTCCGAGCCGGTGGGCGCGGTCACGATAACGCTCACCCCGGACGGGCGGCGCGACCCGCTGCTCGCGGACCTGCCCGACGCCTTCGATGCGTTCGTCGGGCACAAGGAGGCGATCAGCCGTCTGCCCGAGCACGCCGTCCTGCTGGCCGGTTCGGCCACCTGCCCGGTGCAGTTGTTCCGCGTCGGCGAGAATGTCTATGCCACCCAGTTCCACCCGGAACTGGACCTCGAGGGCATATCCACCCGGATCGAGGTGTACAAGCACGCCGGCTACTTCGCCCCCGAGGAGGCCGACGAGCTCAAGGCGATGGCGGCCCGCAGCTCGGTCAGCCACCCACCGGGGATGTTGCGCGCGTTCGTGCGGCGCTACGCCCGGGCCGTCCACCAGACCGGCGACGCGCTGTCGGTCGGCGCGTGAGCCTCAGCTCCAGCGACGCCCGGTGAGCCGCTCGTAGGCCTCGAGGTAGCGGCCGCGGGTGCGCTCCACGATCTCGGCGGGCAGCGGCGGCGGCGACTCGATGCCGTGCCGATCCCACCCCGAGGCCGGTGACGTCAGCCAGTCGCGCACGTATTGCTTGTCGAAGCTGGGCTGCGCGCGCCCCGGCTCCCAGGACTCGGCCGGCCAGAACCGGGACGAGTCGGGTGTGAGCACCTCGTCGCCGAGGACGACGACGTCCTGCCCCACGGGGCGACCGAACTCCAACTTGGTGTCGGCCAGGACGATCCCGCGGTCGCGGGCGATCCGTTCGGCGACGCGGTAGACCTCCAGGGTGAGCCGGCTGATCCGCTCGGCCGTGGCCGCGCCGACCATCGCCGCCACCCGGGCGAAGTCCACGTTCTCGTCGTGCTCGCCGAGCGGGGCCTTGGTGGCGGGGGTGAACAGCGGCTCGGGCAGCCGCGACCCGTCGAGCAGGCCGGGCGGCAGCCGGATCCCGCAGACCGAGCCGCCGGCACCACCGACCGCTCCGGTGTACTCGAACAGCCCCGACCCGGCCAGGTAGCCGCGGGCCACGCACTCCACCGGGATCATCTCGAGCCGGTGGCAGACCATGGCCCGGCCGGCCACGGCGGCGGGCACGCCGCCCGGGCCGGTCTCGACGGTCAGCACATGGTTGGCGACGACGTCCGCCAGACGCTCGAACCACCACAGGCTGAGCGCGGTGAGGATGCGGCCCTTGTCGGGAATGGGCGTGTCGAGCACGTGGTCGTAGGCCGAGATCCGGTCGCTGGCCACCACCAGCACGCGGTCGCCGACGCCTTTGCCGGCACCGGCCGGGACGTACAGGTCGCGCACCTTGCCCGAGTAGACGTGCCGCCAGCCGGGCAGACTCGCCGCGTCCGGCGGCGCCCCCACCGTCGTCCCCGTCATCAGGCCGGGGCCAGATCGGCGGCGGCCCGCTCGGCGATGTCGCGACGGTAGTGCGACCCGGACAGCCGGATGTGGGACATCGCCTCGTAGGCGGCCGCTCGCGCGGCGGGCAGATCGGCGCCCGACCCGACCACGGACAGCACCCGGCCGCCGGCGCTGACCAGCCGGCCCCGGTCGTCCAGGGCGGTGCCGGCGTGCAGCACCTGGACCCCCTCGACGGCCGCCGCGGCGTCCAGGCCGTCGATGACGTCCCCGGTACGCGGGGTCGACGGATAGTCCTGCGCCGCCAGGACGACCGTG
>CAYYCE010000560.1:0-2692 GCA_964469635.1 uncultured Kineosporiaceae bacterium | reverse complement strand
CCGGCCGCCGCGGCCTCCCCTGGCCGTCCCGGTCGGCGTAGGTGCTGTGCCCGCCGGCCGGGGACCGGCCGAGCTGGGCGCCGGTGACCGGGTCCTGGAGCATCCCGAGCATCCGCCACAGCTGCTCCTCGGTGACCCGGGTTCCTTCGGTGATGCCGCGGCCGCCGTCCAGGCCGGCCAGGCCCGACCCGACGAACCACCCCGGCGGAGTCCCCGTCGCCGCGTAATAGGCCGTCAACCCCGAGGCGCCAAGGGCGGCGTCGCCACGGGCGACCGAGGACATCAGGTACCGGTACCCGGCGCCGAGGGTCATCCGCCGGATCGACATCGTCACCGACCACCACTCCCCATCCGTTCGAGCCTGCCCACGGCCGGTCAAGAGGTGCTGCCGGGGCACCATCCACCACCACCACTGAACCGAGGTGCCAGAGGAGACGAGGAAGAGGGGCGAGGACTGGCGGTTGGCGGGGCGGGCTGGAGGCATGGCCGGGGTGATGGGCGGACGGACGGCCGGGTGCAGGATGCCCGGTCCAGGGCGCGGTGCGTGGCGGGGGATGCCGCGTGGGGGGAAGCACGGTCGGAGGGCGCACCGGGGTCGCCCGACTGACGTCGGGGGCTGCTGCCAGCTGAGGGAGCGCTGGGTCAGTCGCGCTCGTCCGGCTCCGCCAGGGCCATCAACCGGCGCACCGCGGCCTCGAGGGGCGGCAGGTCGTTCGCCACCGTCGCCGCCACGATGGAGTGCGCGGTGTCGAAGTAGCGGTGGGCCAGCCCGGTCGCGCATCGCCGCGACGTCCCGCCACGGAATCCCCGGCTCGGACGTCAGGTCGTCTGGCGGCAGCGCCTTGACGGCCTCGCCGACCTCGATGAGCCGCACTCGCACGGCGTCGTAGACCAGGCTGTCGGACAGGTCGCCCCGCCGGAGATGTGCCCCGATGGCATCGATCGCGTCGAGGATGTCCGCGAAACGCTCGGCGTCGTGACGGCTCACAGCGCGATGGCGTCCTTCTCGGCGCGGGCGCGGACCCGCGGCTTCAGACTGTCCGCCGGGGACAGGTCGACCTCGGCGCGCAGGATCTCCTCGAGCTCCCGCTCCAGTGCCGACAAGCCGAACAGACCCGTCCCCGGAGCCAGGTCCACCATCAGGTCCACATCGCTGTCCGGCCCGTCCTCGCCACGGGCCACGCTGCCGAAGACCCGCAGGTTGCCGGCCCCGTGGCGGTCCGCCGCGGCGATCAACGCCGCGCGATGGCGCCGAAGCCGACGACCGAGCCGACTGTCGGGGATCCCCCGCACCATCTCGCCCTCGGCCGGCTCCACCCCGACCGTGAGCCGCTGGCCGGTGGCCGCCACCAGCCGGGCCAGGGTCGCCAGCCCCGGCTCGCGGTGCCCCGACTCGTAGGCGCTGATCACGCTCTGGGCCACGTGGGCACGCCGGGCTAGGTCGGTCTGTGACAGCCCAGCCCGCAGCCGCGCCTGACGCAGCACCTCGCCTGCGGCCATCGTCCCCATGAACGAAGCCTATCGCGGATCGTCTATGGGCAGGAGGGTTTGCAGTTGTCCACAGATCCACTGCTCGCCCTTCCACCAGAACCTGACCACGGTCATGGTCAGTCCGTCCTGACCGATCGTGCCCCCGCCTCCGCGTTGGCAAGTCACGACGCGACCACCAGGAGGCCCGCCATGACCCACCCCACGAACACTCAGCGAACACATCTGACCGCCAAGGACCGCCGACCGATCCGCGGGAGTCGTTCGACGTCCGGGTCTGGGGAGTCACCTCGTATGCCGGCGCGCGGTCGACGACGTACTCGGTGCGGTGGCGGGTCCACGGCCGCCGGTTCCAGAGGACGTTCCCGACGAAGAAGCTCGCCGATCCCTTCCGCGCGAGTCTCCTCATCGCAGCGAGGCAGGGCGAGCCTTTCGACCCGGCGACAGGGCGTATCGCACCCGCCCGCGACGAGGTCGCGCCCACGAGCTGGTTGGACCATGCCGCCGCCTTCGTGGACATGAAGTGGCCCCACGCCTCCCCACGGCACCGCCAGGGCATCGCCGACGGCCTGGCCACCGCGACCGTCGCCGCCCTTCCGACGAACCGGGACCTGGATCCATCGACCATGCGAGCCGCCCTGAGTGGGTGGGTGTTCAACAGCTCCGCCCGGCACAGTCATTCACTGTCCCAAGCCGCGCCGCCAACGGAGTGGGCCGATATTGTCGACTGGGCCCGACGGCACTCGCCCACCCTGGATACCTTCGGCTCACCGACCACCCTCCGGTCAATCCTCGACGCGCTGGGGCGCACCCTCGACGGTCACGCCGCCGCGCCTTCGACCATCGCCCGCAAGCGCTCCGCGCTGTACAGCGCATTCGACTATGCAGTCGAGCTCGGCGCCTTCGCCACCAACCCGATGGACAGGATCCCCTGGAAGACGCCCGTCCACACCGACACCGTCGACCTTCGCGTCGTGGTCAACCCCGACCAGGCCCGCGCCCTCCTGCGCGCGGTCCGCGACGTCTACCCCTCCCTCGAGGCGTTCTTCGCCTGCATCTACTTCGCGGCCTTGCGGCCCGCCGAGGTCCGTCACCTACGCTTGCCGACCTCGACCTGCCAAGAGTCGGCGGCTGGGGGACGCTCCACCTGGCCGGTTCGACGCAGAGCTCCGGCGCCTCCTGGACCGACGGCCACACCGCCAAC
>CAYYCE010000559.1:0-2703 GCA_964469635.1 uncultured Kineosporiaceae bacterium | reverse complement strand
GCGGGGGCGGTTCCGGTAGTGGGCCGCGACGACTGGCGCCTGATGGCATGGCCCGTGGCGGGTGATCTTCCAACTTGCGATCGAACTTATGTTCGACTAGACTGATCGCGTGACAGCGCTCCCGACGATTCCCCCCGCCACCGGACTGGCCGGGTGGTTGCGCGCCGGGGATGACGTCGTGGCCGGCCTGCAACACGCGCTGGACGACGACGGTGTGGACGTGACCGGCTCGGACGTGCAGAAGATCGAGCGGTTGGCGCGCCGGCTGGACGCCGCCCGACTGGCGGCGCTGGCCCGCATCGATGCCGCCGGGGTGGCCGGGCGGTGCGGTGCCGCGGGCACCGGTGCCTGGCTCGCCACGGTGACGCGCACCGACGGTGCGGCCGCCGCGGGGCGGGTCGCCCTCGCCCGGTCCCTGGACGCGGGGTTGGACCGGACCCGCGAGGCCATGACCGAAGGGGCCCTGTCCGTCGACCACGCCCGCGTGATCACCACGACCCTGGCCGAGCTCCCCGGCGACGTCACTGCCGACGAACGCGACAGCATCGAGGCGCACCTGGTCGAACAGGCCCGCGTCCTCGACCCCGCCCGGCTGCGGCAGGCCGCACGGCGTGCGCTGGCGGTGGTCGCTCGCCCGGATGAACAGGTCGACGCCCACCACGGCGCCCAGTTGCGCGCGGAGGAGGACCAGGCTCGAGCCCGTACCCGGCTCACCCTGCACGACAACGCCGATGGCACCACCACCGGCCACTTCACCGTCCCGACGCTCGCCGCGTCGATGCTGCGCACAATCGTCCAGCAGATGACCGCACCCCGGCGGGCGAGCGACCACACCGCCACCGACGGCGAGGTCGACGGCCGGGCACTGGGCACCGACTGGGCCCACGCCCAGGGCCTCGCCTTCGCCTCGCTGCTGGAACGGCTCCCGACCGACCACCTGCCCCACAAGGTCGCGGCCACGGTCGTGGTCACCCTCGATCACCACCGGCTGGTCTCGGGCCTGGGCGCCGCGGGCGTCGAGACCGGCATGGAGGTCTCCGCGGGCGAGGCCCGCCGGTTGGCCTGCTCCGCCGGCATCGTGCCCGCCGTCCTCGGCACCGACTCCGTCCCCCTCGACCTCGGCCGCTCCTGCAGACTGTTCAGCACCACCCAGCGCCTGGCGCTCGCCGCCCGCTACGGCACCTGCGCCATCGGGGGGTGCGACCGCCCGTTCGCCTGGTGCGAGATCCACCACCTCACACCCTGGAGCCGGGGTGGGCGCACCGACCTCGCCAACGCCGTCCCGGCCTGCTCCTACCACCACCATCGACTCGACGACCCGGCGTTCCACCACACGATCACCGCCGAGGTTCGAGGCAGGAAGACCATCCACCTGCATCGGCGGACATGACGTGCCCGAAGCCGATCGCAGTGCGGATTCCCGCGTCCGGACCGAGGACGGCGGAACCCGGCTCAGGTCACGACCTTGCCCGCCGGGGGTCGAGGCCGTGGCGGCGCAGTTCGAGCTTGGCGATGTGCCGGCGGTGGACCTCGTCGGGCCCGTCCGCGATGCGCAGGGTGCGCTGATCGGCATACGAGGACGCCAACGGGAAGTCCGGCGTCACCCCCGCCCCGCCATGCGCCTGGATCGCCCAGTCGATGACCGTGCAGGCCACGTTGGGCGCGACCACCTTGATCATGGCGATCTCGGCCTGCGCCCCCTTGTTGCCGACGGCGTCCATCATCCACGCCGCCTTCATCGTCAGCAGGCGGGCCTGATCGATGAGCATCCGCGACTCGGCGATCCGCTCGGACCACACGCTCTCGGTGACGATCGGGTGGCCGAACGCCTCCCGGGAGGCCAACCGGGTGCACATGAGCTCCAGCGCCCGCTCCGCTGCGCCGATCGAACGCATGCTGTGGTGGATCCGCCCCGGCCCGAGCCGGCCCTGGGCGATCTCGAAGCCCCGCCCCTGGCCGAGCAGGATGTTCGAGACCGGCACCCGGACGTCGTGCAGGTCGACCTCCATGTGCCCGAACGGGGAGTGATCGAAGCCGAAGACCCGCAACGACCGCACGAGGGTGACCCCCGGCGTGTCGGCGGGCACGATGACCATCGACTGCTGATGGTGGCGGTCGGCGTCGGGGTCGGTCTTGCCCATGACGATGTAGACCCTGCACCGGTTCGTGCCCGCGCCCGTCGACCACCACTTGCGCCCGTTGATGACGTACTCCTCGCCCTCACGACGGATCTCGCACTCGATGTTCGTCGCATCGGAGCTGGCCACGGCCGGCTCGGTCATCAGGAACGCCGAACGGATGTCACCGCGCAGCAGCGGCTCCAACCAGTGCTCCTTGTGCTCCTCGGTGCCGTACCGCTCGATCGTCTCCATGTTGCCGGTGTCCGGCGCCGAGCAGTTGAACACCTCGCTGGCCCAGTAGGTACGCCCCATGATCTCGGCCAGCGGCGCATACTCGTAGTTCGTCAACCCCTCCGGAGCCCGCTCCGAGTGGGGCAGGAAGAGGTTCCACAGACCCTGCTCGCGAGCCAGGCCCTTGAGCCGCTCGATGGTCTCGCAGTGGCTCCAGCCCTCCTCACTGTCGACCAGGGATACCAGACCGAGCTCCTGCTGCCGCCGACGACGCGACGCACGCAGCTCGGCTTCATCCGCCTGCATGCCCGACTGCAACCCACCCATCATCATCAGACGGGTTCCGGCGGCC
>CAYYCE010000558.1:0-2706 GCA_964469635.1 uncultured Kineosporiaceae bacterium | reverse complement strand
CACGGGAAGGGGTTTCGGAAGTGCCGCCTCCGCACGCAGCAGCGCGAGTGTGCGCACGGCGTCCGGGTGCCCGGTGGCCGCCAGGCTGAACATGACCCCGGTGTTCTGCTCTGCGGCCGCCTGCCCGTAGAGCCGGTCCCGGGCCTGCTCGGACCCCGGCCGCGCCCGGAGGCGACCGAGGTGGGACAGCGCCTCCAGGTCACCGCCGATCGCCGCCCACTCGTACAACCGCTCGGCGCCGGGGATGTCGCCGTCCCGCTCCCGCAGCAGCGCGCGCCCGCACGCCGCCTCCGGCGTCTCGGGGACGGCGGACGCCGGTCGGGCGGGCACAGGCACCACCGGCACGGGCTCGTCGGGCAGGGGCTCGTCGGGCACGGGCTCGTCGGGCACGGGACTGTCGAACACGGGGTCGGCGGGCACCGGGACGTCGGGCAGTGCACGCACCGGGGGGTCCGCGGCCGAATCGGCGGAAGGCCCTGCAGGGCAAGGGTTCTCGAGAACTGGCCCGACCTCGAGAACGGATCCTGCGACCGATTCGAGGGCGATGCGAAGCCCGGACTCGCCGCGGAGGCCGGATTCACCACGAGGGCGGGGCTGCTCCTGGGGGCCGAACCGGTTTCGGGGGCCGGGGGCGACATCAACCATCCCGCGCTCGGCCGGCGCCGGTGTCCACGCCCGGCGCCAGCCGTCGTCCGGCGTCGCGGGGCCGAACGACACGATCGTCGCCGCGCCCAGCAGGGCCCGGGCCTGGGCCAGCGTGTCTCGCCCTCCCGATGCCGGGGGCTGCCGGAAGGCTCGCCACCGCCACGGGTCGACCGAGAACGTGCCGAAGATCAGCAGGGGGTGGGCCTGCGGGCGATGCAGCGCGCCGCGCAGTGCGGCCGCGGCCCGCTCACCCTGTGCCCGGTCGACCGGGAACAGGTAGCGCTCCAGACCCTCGAGCCAGATCACGGTCCCCGGCACGGCACCCGGACCGTCGGCCTGCAATCCGGCCACGAGTTCGGCGGGCGAGCGCGGGGCCCACAGCCGTAGCCAGGGGGCGGACAACCTCCCCAGCGCCTCCCGGCACGCCCGGATCGTCTCCGGGGGAGCGTCCCCGGCGATCACGATCATGCGAGAGCCGTCCCCCGCGGCGGCGGCGAGGACCTCGTGCGGCCGCTCGCTCGGCACCTGCCTCACCCGATCGCCCACCTCGGGCCTGCCCGACACGCCTCCACCTCCACCGCCGACGGCCGATGACGCTCGTCGGCCTGCTCTGAACCGTAGAGGAGATCCCCCGCGACGAGGACCCAACCGCCCAAAGCTCGGGCTATCCGATGAGCCGGGCGCGGACGGCGGCGGCGATGTCCAGGCGTTGCACCCGGCGGGTGGCCTGGAGCGCCGCGAGGATCGCGATGGCCAGCGTGAGGGCGATGACGAGCGTGAAGTCGGATGGTCGGGGGTGGATGCCGATGCGGAACCAGGCCTGCCCGATCCTGGCCGTCAGCGGCCAGGCGATGAGCAGTCCGGCGGGTACGGCGAGGGCCCCGGCGAGGACGGACTGGGTGACGGCCTCGGTGGCGAACACGGCCGCGATGCGCGAGCGGCCGAAGCCGAGTGCGCGCAGGGTCGCGAACTCGCCCTGCCGGTCGAGCAGCGACAGCGCGAGGCTGGAGGCGAGGAAGAGCGCCCCGACCGCGAGGCTGATCGCGAGCAGCACATGGATGAGCCCGGTGAGTTCGCGGACCAGGTCGTGCATGCCGGCGCGGGCGGCGGCGAGCGTGGTGACCCTCGCGATGCCGGGTTCGGTGGACAGCCGGCGGACCGCCGCCGGGGGCGCGGCGAGATACATCGAGTTGGCCTGGCCGGGCATCGCGAGCAGGGCGGCGGCGTCCGCATAGCCGGTGTACGCCTGCCGGGGGGCGAGGGTGCGGGCGATGCCGGAGACGGTGAGCTCGCGTTCCCCCTCGGGGGCGATCACGCGCACCCGGAGGCCGGTGCGCACCCGAAGCGTGGCGGCGGTCTGCTCACTGAGCAGGATCTGGCCCGCACCGGGCATCCGCCCGGCGATCAGGTGTGGGCGCTGCAGTTCGGGGGCGGCGGGCAGGCCGATGAGCATGGCGTCGGTGTCGTGATCGCCGGCCCGCACCACGGCGGGCCCCTTGACGACCGGTTCGGCCGCGACCGCGCCGGCGGTGCGGGCGAGGGCGAGGGCGGCGTCGATGGTGGTGGTGGACCCGTTGAGGTCGGCCGCGGCGGTCCAGGCCTGTCCGGCGAAGGCCTCGTCCACGGACCGTTCGGTCGAGGTGCTGAGCAGGTTCAGGGAGATGCCGAGCCCGGTGGCGAGGGCGAGGCTGAGGATCGTCCCGGCGGCCAGCAGCGGGCGTCGGGTCAGTGATCGGCCGGCGTAGGTGACGGCGGGACCGGTGCCGCCGGTGGTGGCGCGCAGCCAGCGCGGCGGGGCGTACCGGACGGCGGCCTCGCCGCGCATGGCCTGCGCCGGGGTGAGCCGCAGCAGTTGCAGCGCCGGGATCGCGGTGGCGGCGAGCGTGGCGACGAGCGCGGTCCCCGCGGTCCCGGCCAGGGGCAGGGCGGCGTAGCCGGCGACGACGACGGGGAACCCGACCGCGGAGGCGTAGGCGCCGGCCACGAGTCGCGCGACGCCGATGCCGACCGCGACGGCGATCACGGCACCGGGCACGGCGAGGACGGCGGCCGGCAGCAGCG
>CAYYCE010000557.1:0-2710 GCA_964469635.1 uncultured Kineosporiaceae bacterium | reverse complement strand
TCAGTCGTGCTGGTGAGGCCCCGGTTGCCAAGCCGGGGCCGCCCCATTTGCGGGCGGCTGTCTCATTGTGCCACTCCTCGCCGTGGCGCGCGTGTCGGGCGGCCACGTGCGTGTCTAGGTGCCCGCCACGCAGGGGAAGGTGCCTGCCGCGGGCTCTCCGGCCGCCACCGGAGCCGTATGTCATGCGACCTTCTCCGCTCGCCGCAGCACCCAACGTTCCCGTTCGGTGGTGCCGCCGAAGATGCCGCGGTCCTCGACCTGGGGCAGCGACAGCGCGAAGTCGAGGCAGGGTTGCCGGACGGGGCATTGGGCGCAGATGGCCTTCGCCGGCGCGGCCTTGAATCCCACTTTGGGGAAGAACCTGTCGGGTCCGACCTGTAGGCATAGTCCTTCGTCTCGCCAGTCGCTCATGTCTCCCACTCCTGCCAGTCCTTCGGTCCCGGCCCCGTCAGTAGCCGGTACTGCAGCGGTTCCCGGCGGGGGTGGAGCGCGACGATGGGGAGCAGCACGTCGACGGCCCGGTCGGCTGCGGCGATCAGGCCGGCCCGCTCTTTCGGTCCGGGCATGGTGGTCCGTTTGCAGGAGATGAGCGCGACGTAGGCGACGATGCCGGGGTTCTCGGGGCCGATGGCGATGACGTCGGCGACCCCTTTGGAGGAGGCTGCGCGGGTGCAGAGCCAGCCTTTCGCGGTGAGGTCGTGGATGACTTCGCGCTCGACCCGTACGCCTTCCTGGTAGCCGGTCACGGCCCGTCCTCCTCGTCGTCGTGGTGGGTGCCTCGGTAGGACAGGAGCAGCACCACGACCGTGAACAGGAGCGCCAGCAGCAGGTAGCCGGCAGCGATGTAGGCGGCGTGGGCGGTCACGGCGTGAACCGCCAGGCGTAGTCGTCGCCGTCCCAGTAGATGTCGACGGGAAGCGTGATCTCGCCCGCGCCGTACTCCTCGGGACCATCGTCGAAGAACGGGACCAGCCCGCAGTCGTCGCCCGGCGATCCCCGGTGACGTTCCGGGATGTGCCCCAGGTCGCCGTACCCGTAGGTGTCATGCCAGGGGCCTTGCTCGTCGACACCGGATGCGCCCCAAATCTCGCAGTCGCATGACCACTTGGCCCGGCAGATGGCCTCGGGCAGCTCATGGCAGGTGACGGTGTAATGCGGGTATTCGCCCCTGAAGTCGATGGTGATGCTGTGGCCGTTCATCGGGTCTCCTGGTCGCTGTGCGGTCATGACGTGAACACCGCGAGCCGCGGCTGAGGCTTGCCGCTGATCTTGGTGAAGTCGCCGCCGACAGCGAGCCCCGGAGACGTGTCGGCGAGCGCGAACACGCCCAACGCGGAGTTGATGCGCGGGGCGAACGACGTCACGACCCCGGTCGCAGCGTCCATCTCGGCGATCTTCTTGCGGTCGAACCCGTCGAACGAGGCGGTGCCGGAGAAGTGGCCGCCGCAGTAGGCGAGCGAGCCCCTGATGAGTGCGGCCTGCCCGTTGCCGTTCGTGTGGTGGCTCCACAGGGTGGCCCCGGTGGTGGCGTTCTGCATGGTGCAGCCGCCGCCTGCGCCGCCTGCCGCGATGAGGAGCCGGTTCCCGTCGAGGGACAGGGCGAACGCTGGCGATCGGTGGCCGTCGTTGTTGGGGCCGCTGCGGAATGTGGGGTCGACGCCCTGGTGTGCCCCCGCGGTGAGCAGGGTGAGGGACTTGCCGGATGATGCGCCGTCGACGGTGAGGAAGTCGCCTCCGACGTAGATGCCGGACCCGTCAGCGGTGGGCTGCAGGGAGCGGACGAGCCCGTCGAGGGTGACGCCGCCGGTCCATGCCCGGTCGACCGTGCCGCCGGTCGTGACACGCGCCAGGTAGGGGACACGGACAGTCCCGGACTGGTCCGCGATGTGCTTGAACGCGCCGCCGACGTACACGTCTGCGCCGATGACGGCGAGCGCCCCCACGGACACGTTGACGCGGGGTGCCCACGACTGGACTGCGCCCGTACTGAGGGACACCGCGGCAAGGTTGAGACGGGATGCCCCGCCGACGTGCTTGAACTTGCCGCCGAGGTAGACGGTGCCGCCGGCGACAGCGACCGCGTCGACTCGACCGTCGATGGTGACGCCCCAGCCGGTGTCGAAGGTGCCCGACGCGGGGTCGAACTTGGCGAGCGACGTTGCCGGAACCTGCGTCCCGGACGGGCTGACCAGGGCGGTGAAGCTGCCGCCGACGATGACGGACTGGCCTGCGACGGTGAGCGCCCCGACGTGGCCGTTGACGCCCCACGTTCGGGTGAGTGTGGTGGCGTGGCTGGTGGTGGCGGTGGCGGTGATGGTTGCGGCTGCTAGGACGGCCGCGGCAGCGGCCCGGCCTCTTGTGCGTGTCATGGTTGAGTCCCCTCGTGTTGGTTGTGCGGTGGTCATTCCGGGTCGAGTGCGTACGCCATCTCGGCCGCCGACGTCTGCCCGTCAAGCGCACACTGCAGCTCGAACGTGGGGTCGGCCGGCTGGTGCCCGTGCGCCGCGTCACGGAGCCACTTCCGCTCCAAGTCTTCGACGCGACGCAGCCGGTACTGCATGGTCCGCGGGTCCTGGTCGACGGTCACTGCATCCACCCCTTGGCGCGTTCGGCTTCGAGCTGCTCGACGACGGAGACGTACGCGGCCTCGAACTCGAGGGCGGCCGTGTGCCACCGCTCGATCTCGGCCTGCAGCGCGGGGATGACCTCG
>CAYYCE010000556.1:0-2712 GCA_964469635.1 uncultured Kineosporiaceae bacterium | reverse complement strand
GTGGCACCAGGGCTTCGAGGTGCCGGTGAGCGTCAACCTCACTGTCTCGGACCTGATGAACGACGAGCTCACCGATCGCATCCCCGGCTACCTCGAACCCCACGGGCTGCCGCCCCGGGCACTGCGGATCGAGATCACCGAGGACGCCTTCCTGTCGGAACCGGCCACCGCCGCCGCCCTGATCGATCGCTGGCACCAGGCCGGGATCATGGTCGCTCTGGACGACTTCGGCACGGGCTACTCCTCGCTGGCCTATCTGCGCGAGCTGCGGTTGGGCGAGCTGAAGCTCGACCGGGTCTTCGTGGCCGACCTGGCCCGGCCCAGGACGTGCACGATCGTGCGCCACACCGTCGCCATGGCGCACGACCTTGGCATGCTGGTGGTCGCCGAGGGGGTGGAGGACGCCGACACCGCGCGAGCCCTGGCGGAGCTCGGCTGCGATATCGGGCAGGGGCTCCACTTCGGCGACGCGATGCCGTTGCCGCAGTTCCAGGGCTATCTGCGGGCCGATGCGGCCCCCCCGGGAGCTTCCGTTTAGAGACCGATAGCGGTGATGGTCGCATTGTGGAAGCCCAGCGGGCTGACCGTGCGGGCGAACTCGCCGTAGGTGTAGAAGCCGAAGGTCCGCGCCGGCAGTGCCGCGGCCTGGAGCCTGGCCGCCTCCTCGCCCGCCTGTCGGCCGAGCATCTCGAACCGGGCCAGGCAGCTGAAGGCGAGGATCAGGGCGGTGTCGCCGACCAAGTCACCGGCGACGTCGTCGCAGGCACCCACGAGTGCCTCGTTGTCGCAGGACATGATCTGGATCGTCGAGTACGGGGGGAACGGCGCCCAGGTCCGCACCTCGCCCCCATCAGTGATCACACCGCCCCGCAGCAGGTGGGACCCGTCGGGTTCGATGATCCCGAAGCAGCGTCCCCTGGCGCCCAACCGGGTCATGCCGTCCTCGCCCCGTCCGTCGACGGGTTCGCCGCGCTCCTCGTCGGCCTGGCGCAACACCTCGCGCACCACCTCGACGGCGGGCCGGCCACCGATGCTGCGGATCAGGGTGCCCTCGGAATCCGAGACCAGGAGCGGGACGCCGTGCGCCCGCCAGCCGTGCCGGCGGGAGATCCTGATGGGCTCGTCGGAACCGATCAGGACCCCGACGGCGGAGTCCTCGAGGACCCGGTCCCCGAAGAACACGGCCGTCTCGGCCTCCTCGCGATCGACGGCCGCCGCGCCTCCGACGATGGGCACGAGCGATCCGAGCACCTGGTGTGCGCCGTTGACCAGATGCTGCTGGTCCCCCGTCCGCCCGCAGGACAGCAGCAGGAGCACCGTGTGCGGGGACGGGTCGGCCAGCTCGGCGACGGCTGCCCGCGCGAGGGTGGCTCCGGCCGTCGTCGGGTCCTGGCGCAGCCCGCCGCCCGCGCCCAGGGCGAGCCGGTACCTCCCGGCGGACATTGCCAGCACGCTCACCCCACCGCCCGGTGACACGAGCCGGCCGTCGTGGAAGTGGCCGTGGGTGGTGGCCCCGACGAGTGGCACGTCACCGAGGACGTCGTGGATCCCCGCCAGCAGGGCCGGCAGCTCGTGGCGGGCGGAGGCGTAGACGACCACCAGGGCCGCACGCTCCTCCCCGAGCTCCTCGAGGGCGGCCGTGGCCGCCTCCTTGCCCGCGCTGGTGGACTCGGTGAGCATGCTGCCGCCCAGGCCGGTACGAAGCGACGCCATGGTGGGGTCATCGGCTGTCCGGGAGTCGAACTTGACGGTGTGCGGCCGTGTCCTTCATCGTCGGGTCCCTCCTGCCGATTGCTCTGACATGGCGGATCCGGTACCCGACCTCGGTCCGCAGGTCCCGGTGCCCGCCGTGCCCGCAGGCCCGGCCTCCGACGACGCGCTGCGCAGCACCACCCGCCTGGTGCGCCTACTCACGGTCCTGGGGCGGCCCGGGTCAGCCGACAGCCTGGTCTGCGAGACGCTCACGACGCTGTCGGACCTGTTCGCGGCGGAGGTCGTCTGCCTGGCGGGATCCGACCCGGGCACCGACCACATGACGGCGACCAAGGCCTGCGGCCTGCCCGAGAACCACCCGGGGTTCACGACGGGGTGGCCCACCGGTCCCGCCGAGCAGGAGGCGATCCGATCGGGTCGGGCGCGATGGCAGCCGGTGACGCGCGGCGACGCCGACTACCCGCGCGCCCTCGATGCCTTCGGGTTCCGCTCGGTCGCCTGGGTCCCGGTCGGGGGCTCGGATTCGGTGGAGGAGCTGCTGATCCTCCACCGCCGCAGCGGGGAGCCGTTCAGCCCCATGGACCTGGAGGTGCTGACCTCGCTGGCCTACCGGCTCGGCATCTCGGTCCAGGCCAGGCAGCGCGGCGTGGCCCTGGAGCGCCTGGCACAGGCCGGCCACCGGTTGAGCCGGCAGTTGGACCTCGACCACCTGCTCCAGGAGGCCGCGGCGCTCGCCCACGAGCTGGCCGACGCCGCGGCCGCCGTCCTGCTCGTCGAGGACGGGGTGCTGCGGCTGGGCGCTCAGCGGGGCCTCGACCGGCAGGACGCCGAGACCTGGCCGCGCCGGACGGTGGAACTGCCCGCCTGGGACACCCTGGCCGCCGGCGCTCCCTGGCACGGCATGGAGCACTGGGGCGGTGGCGGCCGCAGCGTCGTCTACGTCCCGGTGGCGGCCGCCCGCCGGCCCGCGGCCCGGCGGGGCCGCACCGCCAATACCCC
>CAYYCE010000555.1:0-2719 GCA_964469635.1 uncultured Kineosporiaceae bacterium | reverse complement strand
GACGCGCAGGGCGGGTCCGTCGCCGACGACGTGGACCGTCGAGCCGTCGAGCCCGAGGGTGCGGGCCCCGGTCACCACCGGCCGGTCGAGCAGGTGGGCGAGCCGGATGCCGACCTGGAAGTCGCCGGTGTCGGCGGCGTCGTTGCCCAGCAGGATCAGGTCGAACCCCGCGGCGCCGTCCGCGCGGGCGCGGGCGACGTCCGCGATCGCCGCGGCGACATCCGCCGGGCCGTAGGACTCGGCCGCGTCGGCCGGGCCGTCCTCGGTGCGCAGATGCACGGCCGAGCCGATCCCGACGGCCAGCGCCTCACGCAGTTGCTCGATCGCTCCGTCCGGGCCGAGGGTGAGCACCGTGGCCGCACCGCCGGTCTCGTTCGCGATCTGGACCGCGGCCTCGATCGCGCACTCCTCGTGCGGACTGAGGGTGTGCCCGACGTGCCGGGCGTCCACCGCCATGGCGTCGGGCGTGAGCAGCACCTGGCCGCTGGAGCCGGGCACGCGTTTGATGCAGACCAGGACGTTCGCCATGGAGCCTCCCGTCGGTTCTCAGGCGCGGATGCGGGCGTTCTCGGGGTCGAACAGCGGCGTGGAGCCGGCGACCGCGACCGTCACCGGGTACCGCTCGCCGAGGTACTGGACGGCGAGTGCGGTGCCCTCGACCGCCTGGGCGGGCGGCAGATAGGCCAGCAGCAGGTGCTTGCCCACGCTGGGCCCCGATCCGGCGCTGGTCACGTAGGGGCGGCGGCCGTGGCCGTCGACGAGCGGTTCGCCGTCCGGGGTCAGGACCGGCTCGCCGCCCAGCATGTAGCGCCTCTGCCCGGCGGAGCTGGTGTGGTCGTCGACGGTCAGGGTGCACAGCACCGTCTTCGGGTCCTCCTCGCGCTGGCGCAGGTAGGCTTCGCGGCCGATGAAGTCGGCGTCCTTGACCTTGGGCCGGGCCATGCCGGCCTCCACGATGCTGCGCTCGGAGTCCAGTTCGGCACCGTAGGCGCGGTAGCCCTTCTCCAGCCGCCCCGTGGTGCCGTAGACGCCGATGCCGCACGGCACCAGCCCGTCGCCCGCCCCGGCCTCGAGCAGGGTGCGCCACAGCCGGGCGCCGGTCTCCATCGGCGCGTAGAGCTCCCAGCCGAGCTCGCCCACGTAGGAGATCCGCGAGGCCAGCACCTGCAGTCCGGCGGCCTCGATGCTGCGGCAGGTGGAGAACTTGAAGCCGGTGTGGGAGATGTCGTCGTCGGTCAGCCGGCCCAGGATGTCGCGGGCCTTCGGCCCCCACAGCCCGATGGTGGTCCAGGCCGATGTCTGGTCGACCACGTGGGCGCCCTCGCCGGCCCTGTCGGCGAACCACTTCCGGTCGGCGTTGCCGTGGGCGCCGCCGGTGACCACTCGGAAGTGGTTCTCGCCCAGCCGCATCACGGTCAGGTCCGCCCGGAAGCCGCCGCGCGCCGACAGCACCGGCGTGTAGACCACCCGGCCGAGGGAGACGTCCATGTTCTGCACGCAGATCCGCTGGACGGCGTCCAGGGCACGGGGGCCGACCACGTCGAAGATCGAGAAGGCGGTCAGGTCGAACAGTCCGGCCCGTTCGCGCATCGCCAGATGCTCGGCGTTGATGATCGGTGACCACCAGCGGGCGTCCCATTCGGCCTCGCGCGGCATCACGGCGTCGCCGTAGTCGGTGAGCAGCCCCTCGTTGCCGGCGTACCAGTGCGGTCGCTCCCAGCCCGCGGTCTCGTAGAAGTAGGCGCCCAGCTCCTTCTGCCCGGCGTGCATGGGTGGGAGCCGGACGTCGCGGTGGGAGGCCCACTGCTCGTAGGGGTGGACGATGCCGTAGGTCTTGTTGAACGCCTCGCCGGTGCGCGCGGTGATGTGGTGCCGCGTCGTCTGGTGCGGGTAGAACCGGGCGATGTCGCTGTGGTGGGCGTCGATCTCGGGTTCCCCCTCGACCATCCACTCGGCGATCATCCGGCCGACGCCGGGGCCCTCCTTGACCCAGACCGCGGCCGCCGACCACAGCCCACCGACCTCGGGGGACTCGCCGAGCACCGGGTAGCCGTCCGGGGTCAGCGAGAGCAGGCCGTTGATGGCGTAGCGGATCCCGACGTCGGGGTTGCCCAGGACGGCCGGCATCAGCTCGAGGGCCTGCTCCAGCTGCGGGTCGAAGTCGTCGGAGGTGAACGGAAGCTCGGTGGGCGAGAGTGCCGACTGCTCGATCGAGGGGATCTCCTCGGCCCGCATCAGGATCGGCCGGTGCGCGTAGGAGCCGACCTCCATGTCGGAGCCGTGCTGGCGCTCGTAGCAGAAGGTGTCCATGTCCCGCACGATCGGGAAGGAGATCTCGCCGGGCAGGGCGGACAACTCGGGCACCGGGCCGACCGAGATCATCTGGTGCACGGCGGGGGTCAGCGGGATGCTCGCCCCCGCCATGGCGGCGATCTTGGGGCTCCACACGCCGCAGGCGACCACGATGGTCTCGCACTCGATGTCGCCGGCGTCGGTGCGCACCCGGACGACGCGGCCGCGCTCGACGTCGATGCCGGTGACCTCGATGGTGGCGTGGGTGGTCAGCGCCCCGAGCTCGATGGCCCGATCGCGCATGATCGTGCCGGCGCGCACCGACTCGACCACCCCGACCGACGGTGTCCAGAAGCCGCCGAGGATGACGTCGGGGTCGAGGAAGGGCACCTTCGCGGCGACCTGGGCCGGGGTGACCAGCTCCGAG
>CAYYCE010000554.1:0-2724 GCA_964469635.1 uncultured Kineosporiaceae bacterium | reverse complement strand
ATCGCCGGGCGGGCGGCGGCGTCGGTCCCCTCGACGGGGACCCGGTCCCCCGGCGGGGGGGCGCCGTCCGCTCCTGCCGCCCAGCCGCCACCCCCGGCTGGGGGGCCGCCTCCGGACCGGTCGCCGGTGCCCGCCCCGCCACCGTCCGGTCGCGCGGAGGCGGTCACGAGTTCGCGCCGCGGCCGGCGCGCGGCCGGCGCGCGGGTCCGCCCGCCTGCGGCGAGCAGGGCGAGGTCGTCCGGATCGGGCACGGTGTCGAGGGGAACCCGGTCCCGCCGTCCCCGCCGCACGCTGCGGGCCAGGCCGACCACGAACAACAGGCCGAGCACCCCGCCGGCGACGGCGAGGGCGCGGTTCTCCCAATCGTGGTGCACCCGTACCCGGATCGGCTCGGCGGCCTCCAACAGCGGCTCGACCCCTCCGGGCGCGGACAGCGCCGCCTCCAGGTCGACGTCCCCATTGGTCACCGCGCTGACGTCGACGAAGACGCTGGCCCGCGCGGTCGCGTCCTCGGCGGCGGCCTCGATCGTGAACGGCTGCGCCGGACCCACCCGCAGCCGGTAGGAGTCGGGCAGCAGGGTCAGCACCAGCGAGACCGGTTCGTTCAGGGTGCTGGTCACGGTCACCGGCAGCCGGCCGCCCGCGGCCACCAGGTTGACCGCGCTGCCGGTGACCACCGAGATCGAGGAGTAGTAGTGGTCGACCGCCGCCCGCAGCCGGCGCCGTGCCTCGGCCAGGGCGCGGTCCGGATCGGACGGCGAACTCAGCGGCCCGCGCCAGGCTTGCGAGACCAGGGACAGCGCATTGCGACGGAGCGGGAGATAGCTGACCTCCGGCTGGTCCAGGGCCGGCGCGAACCGCGCCAGCCGGTGGAAGGACCGGACGACGTCCGCCACGTGCGGAGCCGGCAGTTCCGCGTCGCGCTGCGCGGCGGCGAGGTCCCGCAGATGCGTCGGCGCCGGGGTGGGGGTGCGGTCCCGAGCCACACTGAACCGTTCCACGTGAATCCACGGCGCCGAGCGGACCAGGGCGATGGCCGCCGACATGGCCTCGGGGTGGGTCGGGTCCCAGTCGCGGGGGAGGGTGGCCAGCAGGTTCGCCGGATCGGTGACGTCCGAGTTGGCGCTGGCCGCCGCCAGCAGCCCGAGGACCTGCTGGGTGGCGAGCACCGAATCGGGTCCGGCCATCCCGGCCACGGCCGAGCTCAATGCCTGATCGGTCACCAGGGCGGTGACGTCGGCGCGGACGAAGGGCAACGAGATGCGGCCGGTCGTCGTCTGCTCGGGCGAGATGCCGTCGGGCAGCGAGTCCGCGGAGAGCACGACGGTCCGGTTCTTGGTGACCCCGAGCATCCGGACGGTGTCGTCATCGGCCAGCCCGTCGACCGGCAGGGCCAGGGTGTAGTCGAGGTCGTGCCCGAACGTCTCCCGCCCCGCCAGCAGCGCCTCGTCCTGGCCGACCGCCAGCAGCGGATACCCGTCGGCGTGGGCCAACGCGGTCAGATCGGGATCGCCCCAGGGCAGCAGGTACACGTCCCGGTCCCGGGCCCGGGTGACCAACTCGGTCAGCCAGGTGCGCGCCGTGGCCGCGGTGCGAGATTCGAGGGGCGGCGTGGCTGCGGTCTCGGTCGTCGTCGGGCCGGGCCGGGCCGACCCGGTGGGACGGACGGTCGCGGTCGGCTGGCCGGTCGCGGTCGGCAGCGCGGCTTCGTCCGTGGCCGGTGTGCCGGCCTGCGTGATGGGCGTCGCGGTGCCCGCCTGCCCGCCCCCGGCGGTCTCGGTGGATCGGGCGGAGGTGAGCAGCGAGGGGTCGAGCGCCCATGCGACGGCGGGATCCCGTGTCGCGGCGAGGATCCGGGACAGCCGGCCGTCGTCCCGCCACTGCGCGATCAGGTCCCGGCCGGCCACCGCGGCATCGGTGGTGGCGACGTCGCCCGCCGTGACGGGGGCCAGTACGGAGATGCCGGTGACCGTGGTCTTCACGTCCGGATCCCAGACCACGACGCTGCGTTCCAGCGCGAGGCGACTGACGCCGTCCCCCCGGTCGCCGATCACCTCGACGGCCAGCCCCCGCGGTCCGAATCCGTCGGCCGTGGTGGGTAGGCCGAGGACGTCGGCCCTGCCGGCGATCCGGAAGTCGACCGAGGCGCCCGGGGCCAGAGCGTCGGCGACGGGCTGCGTCGTCCACACCACTCCGGCCCGGTCGGACTCACCCCGTGCGAGCCACTCGAGGATGTCCGGGGCTGCCAGGTTCACCCAGTCCAGCCGCAGTCGCACGGTGACCAGCCGCAGGGGTTCGGTCGAGGTGTTCCGCAGGGTGCCGGACAGCGTGTAGGTGCTTCCGGGGGTGATGGACGGCGTGTCGACGTGGGTGACCTGGACATCCACCGCCGCCACCCCGGTGGCCGTGGGCAGCGCCTGGGCCCGGGGAACCAGGCAGGTCGGCAGCGCGAACGGGAGGGCGACCGCGAGCAGGGTCAGCAGCAGAATCGGCAGGGCCCTCGACGGCACGGTGCGAGGCGCCGGCGGTGTCCTCGGCGTCGTCGTCCCTCGCCCGGACGTGATCACGCGCTGTCCGCCAGGTAGGCGCTGGCCTCCCGGGCGATCTTCCGTTCGTTGGGAAAGGCCAGCAGACCGGCCAGTTCGTCGAGCGGCACCCAGGCCGCCTCGATCGCCTCCTGGTCCGGATCGCCCTCGATGCTCAGTGCTCCGCCGACCGCCTCGA
>CAYYCE010000553.1:0-2726 GCA_964469635.1 uncultured Kineosporiaceae bacterium | reverse complement strand
GGCCGGGTCGGGAACGGGGCGCCACCGAGGCCCGGCCGCGTGCGATCATCGGGCCCTTCGAGCGACCGCACGACGCGGCGATGGCCGCGAGCAGCACGAGGTGCGAAGGTGGCAGACGGCCGGACGATCGTGTTCTTCCCGGAGGGCGCCTACGGGCCGACGAACAATTGCGTCGGCATCGGGGACGTGCTCCGGCGCCGGGGCCACCGGGTGGTGTTCATCGTGGAGGAGTCGTTCGCCGGCAGCCTCGAGGCCAGGGGTTTCGAGGAGCGGCTGATGCGCCTGGGCCCGCCGCCGGCGGAGCCCGAGGTGCCCGGCCAGTTCTGGATCGACTTCATCCGTGACACGGCGCCGGTGTTCCGCAAGCCCACCCTCGACCAGATCACGGAGTTCATCCAGCCCACCTGGCAGGCCCTGATCGACGGCGCGAGGTACGTCAACCCTCGTCTCGAGGAGATCATCGGCGAGCTGGAGCCGGACGCGATCATCGAGGACAACGTCGTCTCGTTCCCGGCGGTCATGGCGGCCGGGCGACCGTGGGTGCGCATCGTGTCCTGCAACCCGGCCGAGCTCAAGGATCCGCTCGTGGCGCCGTTCTCGTCGGGGTACCCCGCCGCCGACCGGTCGCAGTGGGCCGCCTTCCTCGACGAGTACCGTCGCTCCCACGGCGAGATGTGGGCCGATTTCGATGCCTTCTGCCGCGATCATGGAGCAGGCGGCCTGGGCAACGGCGACCTGGGACTCGAGTTCATGCACGAGTCGCCGTTCCTCAACCTGTACTCCTACCCGGCCGAGGCCGACTACGCCCGCGCGAACCCGCTGGGACCCACGTGGCACCAGCTCGATTCCACGATCCGGGACACGGACGGCACGTGGCAGCTGCCGGAGCACCTGGCCGCCCGACCGGGCGCGCTGATCTATCTCTCGCTCGGCTCGCTCGGATCCGCCGACGTGGCGCTGATGCAGCGGCTGGTCGACGTCCTCGGCCGCACCGACCACCGGGTCATCGTGTCCAAGGGCCCGCTCGCGGACCAGATCCGCCTCCACGACAACATGACCGGTGACGCGTTCCTGCCGCAGCCCGCGATCCTGCCCCAGGTGGACCTGGTGATCACGCACGGCGGCAACAACACGGTCGTGGAGTCCTTCCACAACGGCAAGCCGATGATCGTGCTGCCGCTGTTCTGGGACCAGGTCGACAACGCGCAGCGGGTCGACGAGACGGGGTTCGGCGTGCGGCTCTCCACGTATGGGTTCCGGGACGAGGAGATGACCGGGGCCGTGGACCGGCTGCTGGCCGACGCCGCGCTGCGGACCCGAATGGCGGGGATCGCCGCGCGGATGCAGGCTGCGGCGGGGACGACCCGGGCCGCCGACCTGATCGAGCGCGTTGCCGTCACGCAGGCGCCGGTTCCCCGGTAGCGGTTGGGTCGAACCGGCCGCACGCCGCAGGTCGGCGGCGAGGCACCGCAGGTCGGCGGCGCCACACGCCGCGGCGATCAGGCGACGCATCGCGGCCCCGGCGATCAGGCGACGCATCGCGGCCCCGGCGATCAGGCGACGCATCGCGGCCCCAGCGACGCATCGCCCGGCGGCCCGGTGGTGCCCGTGGCGGAGAAATTGCCAGCCACCACGCTCCGTGGTGGTCGTCAAGGTTCTGACACCCATCTCGGGCCGTCGATGGAAGGGCGCGTGCGTGCGTCGCGGGCCGGGCGGGCCGCGCAGTGGCCCACGACGCACATCAGAGCGGACTACCACCACGCCACGTGGTAGGTGACAGCAAATCACGGCATCAGGGGCGATACCACCAACCAGGATGGTGGGTGACGAAATCGCGACCCGGCCGGAGGTGTCGAGGCCGACCGTGGCGACGTTTCTCCGGGGTCGACCGGGCGATGGTGGGGACCGCGGGCCGGTACCACCTGCGCGGCGCGATGGCGGAGGACCGCGGGCCGGCCGGAGGTGCCAGTGCCCGCAGCGGCGACGTTGCAGCCGGGCCGACCCGCGCGGCGGCGGGGGACCGCGGGCCGCGCGGCACCGCGCCGGCGCCCGATGACGGCCCCCCAGCGTCGCGCGCCGTGGACCCCGAGTGGAACGCGGCCTTTGGTTGGCGCACAATCCGGAGACCATCCCGACAGCGGCGAGCGCGCCTGCACGCGCCATGGAGGCCCCAGTGACCGAGACGCTCAACCCCGTGAAGTCCTACCAGCAGTTCATCGGCGGCCAGTGGGTCGATGCCGCCTCCGGTGAGACGCTCAACGTCGAGAACCCGGCCACGGGCGCCGTCGTCGCCACCGTCCCCGCATCGGGGGCCGAGGACGTGGATCGGGCGGTCAATGCGGCCGCCGAGGCGTTCGAGACGTGGTCGCTGACGACGCCCCAGACTCGCAGCCTGGCGCTGCTCAAGATCGCCGACATCATCGACGCCAACGCGGACGAGCTCGGCCGCCTGGAGTCCCGCCAGACCGGCAAGCCGACCCAGGCCGCCATCGACGAGATGGCCGTCTCGAGCGACCTGTTCCGGTTCTTCGCCGGTGCCTGCCGGGTGCCGGAGGGCCTCGCGGTGACCGAGTACCTCGAGGGCCACACGTCGATGATCCGCCGTGACCCGGTCGGCGTGGTGGCTTCCATCGCACCCTGGAACTACCCGCTGTACATGGCCGCCTGGAAGCTCGGGCCCGCGCTCGCGACCGGCAACACGGTCGTACTCAAGCCGTCGGCGCGCA
>CAYYCE010000552.1:0-2727 GCA_964469635.1 uncultured Kineosporiaceae bacterium | reverse complement strand
AGAACATCGACAGCGTTCGCGAACCGGCCCGTATCGGGTCGTGGCAGGCCACGACGGCCCAGCGCGAATCGCTGCGCGTCGTGGCGCATCGCCGGCGGGAGGTGCTCAACGAGGACCAGTCGGCCTTCGACGGTCCCGACCGCCTCGGTGCTCCCGTCGACGAGGCCCTGATCGCCCGCGAGCAGGCGGCCGCGGCGCGCCAGGCGCTGGACTCCCTTCCCCCCACCTGGCGGTCCCTGGTCGAACTGCTGACCCAGGACCCCCGACCGAGCTACGAGGAGATCGGCGCCGATCTGGGTCTGCCGATCGGCAGCATCGGCCCGACTCGGGGGCGTTGTGTGAAACGGCTGCGGGCGATCGTCGACCCGATCTGAGCCTCGTCCGAGGACGAGGCGAACACCCGGCATCGGGGGTGTCGCGCGGCGGAATGTACCCTGGCCGGACGTGACATCAGCTGATCGGAGGCCGACGTGCCTGTCCCGCCGCATGTTCACGCGGCGAGTCTGGCCGTCTTCGATCTCCACGACCCCTCGGTGGCTGTCCTCGCCCTGGTCGGGGACAGCCTGATGGACGGCGACATCGATCCGGGCGAGAAGGCCGACCGGCGCCTGTTGTTTCAGAACGCCGTCGCCGAGGCGGACGTCACGGTGCGATTCGCCGGCTGTCACCGTCACCTCGACGTCGATGTGGCCCCGGCGGACTTCAGCGAGGTGACCCTGTTCCGGGTGACCGGAGCTGTCGGCGAGAGGGTCTGCGCCGGCGGCACCAGCCTTGGCGCCGTCGAGTCGGGGGTGATGACGCTGCTGCTGCGTCGGCCGGGGGACGGCGCCGTGGTCCGCACGGCGTGGGTCAAGATCTGAGGGTCAGTAGGCTCCGCTGCGGCCGAGGACGGCCCGCCAGGTGCGCCAGAGAATCGCCATGTCCAGCCAGAACGACCAATTGTCGACATAGCGCAGGTCCAACCGCAGCGACTCCTCCCACGTCAGATCGCTGCGCCCGCTGACCTGCCACAGTCCCGTCAGACCCGGCCGCACCCGCAACCGACGGGTCGCATCGGTGTCGTACTTCTCCACCTCGACGGGCAACGGCGGCCGCGGCCCCACCAACGACATCTCACCCCGGACCACGTTCCACAACTGCGGCAACTCATCGATCGAGAACCGACGGATCACCGCACCGACCCTCGTGACCCGAGGATCATCACGCATCTTGAACAACAACCCGTCGTTCTCGTTGAGCTCCCGCAGATCCCGCAACCGATCCTCGGCATCGACCACCATGGAACGGAACTTCAACATCTGGAACGGCTCACCCCTCACCCCGATCCGGGTCTGGCGGAAGATCACCGGACCACGAGAGGTGAACTTCACCGCACACGCCGCAACCACCAGCACCGGAGACCCCAGGACGATCATGGCCAGACCCACCAACCGATCCAGAACACCCTTCACGATCATCCGCCCACCCCGAGTCACCGGCCGCTCGAGATGCAACAACGACAACCCCGCGATCGGACGAATCGACAACCGCGGCCCCGCCACCTCGACAATCCCCGGAGAAACGATCAACTCCACCCCCCGCTCCTCCAACTCCCACGCCAACCGCCGCAACGCATGACCCGACAGATCCGGATTCGACGCCACCGCCACCACACCGACCTGCAGGTCATCGACCGCCTTGACGATCTCGTGGGAGTCGAGGGCCGCCTCGCCACCGTCGGACTCCGCCTTCGTGGACCCGCTCGGCCGATTCGGATCCCCGCCGTCCCGGGATCCCTCGGACGCGGGAACACAGGCGCCGACGGCCACCAGCCCGTGCCAGGGCTCACGATCGAACTGCTCGACCAGATGGGAGACCGCATCGGCGCGACCGACGACCAGGACGCGGTGCAGCCCCTGACCGGCGAGCCGGCGCTTGAACAGCCACCCCCGCATGGTCCGGCGCATCATGAAGCTCAACAGCAGGGCGAGCGGCAGGGAGATCATCACGTACCCGCGGGAGAGCTCGCTCTTGAACGCGAACGATGCCGCGGCAGTGAGGGCGAACAGGAGCAGAGTCGCGTCCGCCAGACGTCGGTACTCCTCCGGACCGGTCCCAAGGAAGCGCCCCTCATAACCCCGCTGCCCGGCCACGGCCGCCACCCACAGGACCGGAGCCACCAGACTCAACGACACATACGCCGGCGTCGCCTCATCCCCGAAGCGCAGGGCCAGCCCCATAACCCCCGCGCCCAGCCCGGCGAGCGCATCGGCGCCGATCACCAAACAGCGGTAGCGCCGCATCAGCTCGCGAGGTCCGATCGAGGCCCGGTCGCTCAGGGTCAGCCGAGCCAGGGCCTTACGGGTCGACTCCGACATCGACTCTCTGGTCTCTCCCCGGATGCGGGCAGAATCGGCAATGACAGCCACGCCCGAGCGCCCCCGTCTCGTAGTCCGACCTGATCGGCGCCAACTGCAATTCACGCCACCCCGAGTGACGGATGAAACTATAGGCCGGACCACTCACACCTCGCGGACCTTTTGCCGGAATCAAGACTTCCTCAAGTAGCGTCCGCCGGGATTCAATGATCAATTACACACAGGGTACGCTAGGGAACACTCTTTGCAATCGTCTCCGCCGCAACGGGTCCGGGAACGGCACGCGCGCCCAGGTCACGGAACCGGAGGCGGAAAATTACTCCGCTCGACCGCGCAGGGCAAGCCCTCTGGACAATGAATCATTGAATTT
>CAYYCE010000551.1:1917-2737 GCA_964469635.1 uncultured Kineosporiaceae bacterium | reverse complement strand
ACACAAGGGCGTGCCAACGTTGTCTTCCCGTGCTCGGTATGGTGCCTGTGACAGGTGGGGGCCCAGGGATGTGGATGAACAACTGTCGCCCGTGCCCGAATGCTCACCCGTGACGGCCCCGGCACCGGACGGCGAATCCACCCTCACCCGCGCGGTGCTGGCCCTCGCCGTCCCCGCCCTGGGGGCCCTGGTCGCCGAGCCGCTCTTCCTACTCGCCGACTCGGCCATCGTGGGCCGCCTGGGCACCGTCCCGTTGGCCGCCCTGGGCCTGGCCGGGGCGATCATGAGCAGCGCGGTCTACCTGTTCGTCTTCCTCGCCTACGGCACCACCGCCTCGGTGGCCCGCCGGCTCGGGGCCGGTGACCTGCCCGGTGCCCTCGCCCAGGGCCTGGACGGCATGTGGCTCGCCGTGGCCCTCGGCTCCCTCGCGGCGCTGACCGGCCTCGCCGCGGCGCCCGGGCTGGCCGCGGTCTTCAACCCCACTCCCGAGGTCGCCGCGCAGGCCGTCACCTATCTGCGGTTCTCGATGCCCGGTCTGCCGGCGATGCTGGTGCTGCTCGCGGCGACGGGCGTGCTGCGCGGCCTGCAGGACACCCGCACCCCCCTGGTGGTGTACACCGCCGGGGCCGTGGTCAACGCGCTGCTCAACCTGGCATTGGTGCACGGGCTGCGGCTGGGCATCGCCGGCTCGGCGATGGGGACGGCGCTGACCCAGCTCGGGATGGCCGCCGCGGTCTCGGTCGTCGTCGTCCGAGGCGCCCGCCGTCACCGCGCCCCGCTGCGCCCCGACCGGGCGGGCATCCTCGCCTCCGGGCGCAGC
>CAYYCE010000551.1:0-1907 GCA_964469635.1 uncultured Kineosporiaceae bacterium | reverse complement strand
CCCCTGCTGGTGCGCACCCTCGCGCTGCGCGCGGCGATCCTGATCTCCACCTGGGTGGCCACCGGCAAGGGCGAGGCCGCCCTTGCCGCGCACCAGGTGGTCGTCAACCTGTGGACCCTGCTCGCGCTCTGCCTGGATGCGATGGCGATCGCCGCGCAGGCGCTGACCGGTCGCTCCCTCGGGGCGGGCGACATCCCGACGACCCGGGCGACCACCGCCTTGATGATCCGCTGGGGCCTCTGGTGCGGGGCGGGACTCGGCGTCGTCCTGTTCCTGCTGCGCAGCCGGCTCGGGCCGCTGTTCGTCGACGACCCTGCGGTCTGGCACGCGATGGCCGCCGCCCTCGTGGTGGCCGCCGCCGCCCAACCCGTGTCCGGATACGTCTTCGTGTTGGACGGCGTGCTGATCGGCGCCGGTGACGGCCGCTACCTGGCGATCGCCGGAGTGGTCCAGGTGCTGCTGTACGCACCGATGGCCGTGGCGGTCGTCCACCTCGCGCCATCCGGCACCGCGGGACTGGTGTGGGCGTGGGTGAGCTGGACGGCCGGCTACATGCTCGCCCGTGCGCTCTTCCTCGGCGTCCGGGTCCGCGGCAGCGCGTGGCTGGTCACGGGTGCCGCGCGGACCTGAGGGACGGTGTTCACCCCGGCCGCCGGGTCTCCCACGAGCCGGTCGACGGTGTTGACGGCCGGCTTGCCCGTGGGCCCGAGACCGCCGCAAGGGTGCTGGTCCACCCCTCCGGCGGGCGGAGACGGCGCCCTCGTCGTGATCTCGGCGGGCGCGGCCGGGTCAGGCGTCGGCGACGACCTGCAGCGCCACCGTGGCCTGCACCTCGGCGTGCAGCCGCACCCGGACGGTGTAGTCGCCGGTGGACTTGATCGGCGCAGTCAGCTCGACCTTGCGCCTGTCGACCTGCGGGCCACCCCGATCGGCCACCGCCGCGGCCACGTCGGCCGGGGTCACCGCGCCGAAGAGCCGGCCGTTGGTGCCGGCGCGGACGGCGAGCGTCACCGGGGACCTCTCGAGGCTGGCGCGCACCGCCTGCGCCTCCTCGAGTGACTTGATCTCGCGGGTGGAGCGGGCCGCCCGGATCGAGGCGACCTGCTTCTCGCCGCCCTTGGTCCAGGCCACCGCAAGGCCGCGGGGTACCAGGTAGTTGCGGCCGTAGCCGTCCTTGACCTCGACCACGTCACCGGGGGTGCCGAGGCCGGAGACCTCCTGCGTCAGGATGAGTTTCATCGCGATCTCCTCCCGTCCGGCTCAGCGGGCCGTGCTCGAGTACGGCAGCAACGCCATCTCACGGGCGTTCTTGACCGCCTTGGCGATCTCCCGCTGCTGCTGCACCGAGACCCCGGTGACCCGGCGGGCACGGATCTTGCCGCGGTCGGAGATGAACTTGCGCAGGACGGTGACGTCCTTGTAGTCGACCCGCTCGACACCGGAGGACTTCAGCGGGTTGGACTTCTTCTTGGGCTTGCGAATGGGTGGCTTCGCCATCGTGGTGCTCTCCTCCTCGAAGAGCCCGGGCCGCCGAGGCGTTCCCGGGATGGTCGTGGTTCTCGTTGATCATTCTGCCGATGTGGTGCTGGTGGTTCCTGCGGCGCCGACCGGCGGCGCCGATCAGAACGGAGGCTCCTCCTGGGACCCCCCGAAGCCACCGCCGGCCGGGCCGGCCGGAACGGACGGGCCGGTGGCCCAGGGATCGCCGCCCTGGTTGCCGTAGCCGCCACCTTGATTGCCGCCACCACCGCTGTGCTGGCCGCCCCCACCGGAGTACCCACCGCCACCGCCGCCACCGCCGCCACCGAAACCGCCGCCACCGCCGCCACCGCGCTGGGTGCGGACGACCTTGGCGGTGGCGTAGCGCAGCGACGGGCCGACCTCGTCGACGTCCATCTCGACGACGG
>CAYYCE010000550.1:0-2740 GCA_964469635.1 uncultured Kineosporiaceae bacterium | reverse complement strand
AGCGGGTGAGCCGGGCGCCTCCGCGGCGAACGCCGCCGGCCCGGAATTTGACCATGACCCGGGCGTGGTCGCGCCGGGTCCGACACCGAGCGCCGAAGACGGGACCTCACCCCCGGCATCACGCGGCGGGAACACGATCTCGTTGGGGAGCGCGGCCGTCATCGCCGCCCCGGGGACCGGCGCCGCAGGGGCGGGCGGCGTGAACGACGAGAGTTGCACCGTGGGGAGGCCGGTCCCGGCACCGCCCGCGGACCGCGACACGACCGGATCCGGCAGCGCATCGTCTCCACCCCAGCGGGCGGCGACCGGGGCAGCGGTTGTCTCGCCGGACGAGGGTTCAAGAGCGCTGCGGGCGGCCGTTGGGCCATCAACGTCACGCTGGGTGGCGATGCTGGGGCGGATCGGTCGGAGACCCATCGTCGGGCGTGTGGTCCGGCCACGCCCGGCCGCCACGCCCGAAGTCCTCGCGGTGGGGGCGGTGATGGCCGTCGGCGTGTCGCCGGACCGCACCGGGGCGGACGAGACCGGCGAGGACGGGGCCGTGGCGGAATCCGCTACCCCGTCGGCGCGCGTGCGGGCCACCGGCAGCACGGGCAGGCGGGATGCCCGGGATGGACCGGCTGCCGCATCGTGCCCCGGCGCATTCGTTGATGCCGTGCGCGCTGCGGCGCGTGCGTCGCTTGCCGCGGCCGCCGAGGTGTGCGGGCGAACGGGGGGGCGCATCGGCAGGCGCTGGGCGACTGCGGACGATGGAGTGACCGCAGACATCTGCGTGGCGGCGGAGGTCGGCGCAGCCGGGATCGGCGCTCCGAGACCCGGCCGGCGGCCCTGTGCACGTGTTGCGCCGCCCGTCGACGCACGGTCGGCGGAGCTTGGTGGCTCGGTCGCGCCACGCCGTGGCCCGAGCGGGAGATCGGGGCCCGCTGAGGACAGCGCCGCGCCCGTGGCCGGCGCCACCGGCGCGGCATCGGCTGCTGCGGCACTGCGGGCGACGACGGGACGGCCGACCGGTGCCAGCGTCTCCGTGCGCGTGAGGGGCCTCGCCGGAGGGCTGGCAATGGCGGCGGGCGGCACCGCCGCGACGCGACGGACCGGCACCGGGTCGACGGGTGCCAGAGACGACGTCGACGAGGTCGTCGCGGAATCGGACCCAGGATCAGGCAGGGAATCGGCCCAGGCGCTCGGATCCTGGCGGGCTGCCGCGCGACGCTGCACGGGACGGGCCGGCATCGGCGCCTGTGAGGTCAGGCTCGGGACCTGGCGCGGGTGCGCGACCACGAGTCCGGGCGGCCCGGACGGGCCGGCATCGTGGCCCAGCGGCTGGAGGATCGGCGGCAGCGGGCGATGCCCCGGAACCTCATCCAGGAACGGCGCACTCGGGGCCACGAGCGGCGCCGAGCCCACGGTCCGTTGGATCGGCGGCAGGGCGGCCCAGGCTCGGGTCGGCGGGCTGGGTGATGGACCGGCTGAGGCCGGGCGCACGCCCACGCCGCCGGCCTCCGTTGGGGCAGAGGACGGCCCCGGGGACGGCGTCCTGCGGCCGAACGGCCACGGCAGGCGCACGGAGCTCACTCCTCCTCGGACAGTCGCTTGTTGATGCGGCCGATCTCCTCGACGAACCGGAGCCGGAGGGGGTGCTCGAGGTCGAGGATGGTGTCCATCGGCCAGTGGAAGTGATAGGCGACGTACGCGACCTCCTCGAACAGGCGGTCGGTCGCGTACGTCACGATTCCCCCAGGCGTTGCTCACCCGCCACGTCAACTGCGAACGCGTGATTGCACGCGGGACAGGTGACCGAGGCCTGGGTGTGGCCCTCCTGGTTGATCCTCCGGTAGAGGTCCTGGAGGAAGGCGAGATCGGAGGCGAACAGGCCCTCGATGACGCCGGTGTGCACCTGCGGCAGCGTGCCGAGCTTGGTGATCACCCGCGACAGCAGGAGGACCGTGAGGTACGCCTCGTTGTCGCGCACCCGCGGGTCTCGCTGCGGGGAGATCTCGTCGCGGGCCGTCGCAAGACGCATGACGCCCTCGCGATGGACCACGCCGGACCCGTCCACGAAACCGCGGGGGAGCACGAAGGCGTACTCGGTGCGCAGGGCATCCGACGCCATCGCGCTCCCGCGCTCGATCGGGATCTCGGGCAGGGCCGCGGCCGTCATCAGGAACCTAGCCCTTTTCCAGCGTCTCGCAGGCCAGGGTGGCCTCTTCGATCTGGACGCCGCTGGTGGTGGCGCCACCCTCGGACAGGCTGAGCTTGGACACCATCGCGTTGCCGAAGTTGTAGCGCAGGACCTCCTCGCCGACCGTGTTCATCATGATCACCGAGCCGTTCCGGCGATCCGGGGTGCCCTGCATGATCGCGAGGTGCCAGTCCCACAGCTCCTTCGCGCCCGTGAGGCCGCGCTTGAGCGTGATGGTCGGGGTCTTGGGCTTGCCCGGCAGCTTGCCGATGTACACCTTGCCCTGCTCGGTGACGTACGGGTTGTCGACGATCTCCACCTCGCTCGAGATCCCCGAGACGGAGCTGAAGTTCGCGACGACGCCGACGCCGTCGAGATCGAGCAGTACGTTCCCTTGCAGCAGGGGATCGGTCGTGGGCATCTGTGCCTCCGTGGGGTCGCGTCAGGGGGTGGTCAGCTACTCGCTGTCCGGCGAGCCCGAGAACTGGGCGATCCGGAATACGACGAACTCAGCCGGCTTCACGGGGGCAATGCCGATGTCGACGATCAGCTGGCCCGCGT
>CAYYCE010000549.1:0-2746 GCA_964469635.1 uncultured Kineosporiaceae bacterium | reverse complement strand
GGAACGGGCGCGACTCGAACGCGCAGCGTCTGGGCGTCAAGCGGTTCGGCGGCCAGGTCGTCAACGCCGGCGAGATCCTCGTGCGCCAGCGCGGCACCCACTTCCACCCCGGAGACAACGTGGGCCGGGGCGGTGACGACACCCTCTTCGCGACCGCCCCAGGCGCCGTCCAGTTCGGCACCAGGCGCGGTCGTCGAGTGGTCAGTGTGGTCCCGGCGGAGTAGCGCCGGTCGCAAATACCCAGTGAAGGGCGGGCCGGTGCTCCGGTCGGCCCTTCCTGTCTGTCCGGCGGATTCCCTCCGGCGGACCCTGTCCGGCACCGGGAGAGCAGACGATGACGACGTTCGTGGACCGGGTGGTGCTGCATGCCACCGGGGGGGACGGCGGTCACGGCTGCGCCTCCATCCACCGGGAGAAGTTCAAACCGCTCGGCGGGCCGGACGGCGGCAACGGCGGCGACGGCGGCGACGTGGTCCTCGTGGTCGATCCCCAGACCACCACACTGCTCGACTACCACCACGCCCCCCACCGCGCCGCCCCCTCGGGACGGCCCGGCCAGGGCAGCAACCGCAACGGCGCCTCGGGCGGCGACCTGGTCCTCGAGGTGCCCGACGGCACCGTGGTCAAGACGGCGGACGGCGAGGTGCTGGCGGATCTGCTCGGGGCGGGCACCCGGTTCGTGGCCGCGGCCGGGGGTCGGGGCGGGCTGGGCAACGCGGCGCTGGCTTCACCGCGGCGCAAGGCCCCCGGATTCGCCCTGCTCGGCGAGCCCGGGCAGCGCCGTGACCTGGTGCTCGAGCTCAAGACGGTGGCCGACATCGCGCTCGTGGGATTTCCGAGCGCGGGCAAGTCCTCGCTGGTGGCAGCGCTCTCTGCGGCCCGGCCCAAGATCGCCGACTATCCGTTCACCACCCTCGTGCCCAACCTCGGCGTCGTCGACGCCGAGGGCCTGCGGTTCACCGTGGCCGACGTCCCCGGGCTGATCGAGGGGGCCAGCGGCGGCCGGGGACTGGGGCTGGAGTTCCTTCGGCACGTCGAGCGCTGCGCGGCCCTGGTACACGTGCTGGACTGCGCCACGCTGGAGTCGGGCCGCGATCCGCTCAGTGATCTGGACGTGATCGAGGCCGAGTTGGCCGCCTACCCGGTCGAGGTGGGCAGCCTCCCGTTGAACGAGCGACCCCGGATCGTGGTGCTGCACAAGGTCGACGTCCCTGAGGCCCGCGAGCTGGCCGAGCTGGTCCTGCCCGACCTCGAGGCCCGGGGCCACCGGGTGATGCTGGTTTCCTCGGCCACCCACGAGGGGCTGCGGCCGCTGACGTTCGCGATGGCCGAACTCGTCGCCCGGGCCCGGGCCGAGGCCGCAGAACCTGTGGTGCGACGCATCGTGTTGCGTCCCCGGGCCGTCGACGACGTGGGGTTCACCGTGCGCGCCGAGGGCGGTGGCCAGGAGCTCCGGTTCCGGGTGCGCGGCCCCAAGCCCGAGCGCTGGGTGCGCCAGACCGACTTCAGCAACGACGAGGCCGTCGGCTTCCTGGCCGACCGGTTGGCCAGGCTGGGTGTGGAGGAGGCTCTGGTGGAGGCGGGCGCCGTCGCCGGCGACGAGGTCGTCATCGGCGACGACGAGAACGGCGTGGTCTTCGACTGGGAACCCACCCTGATCGCCGGGCCCGGGGTGATGGCCGCGCCGCGCGGCGAGGACCTGCGGCTGTCGGCCGGTGGCCGGGCCACCCGGGAGGAACGGCGCGAGCGGTACGAGGCCCGACGGGTCGCCCGGCGCGACGCCCGGGCCGAACTGGCCGCCGAGCGGGAGGCCGGGCTCTGGGTGGATCCGGGCGAGGACGAGGCGTGAGGGAGGCGGCATGAAGCCCCGAAGGCTTCCGACCGCCCGCCGGATCGTGGTCAAGGTCGGGTCCTCCTCCCTGACCACGCGCGAGGGAGGGCTGGACGCGGCCCGGCTCGACGCCCTGGTCGCGGTGCTCGCGGCCCGGCGTCTCGGCGAGGCGGGTCCGAAGGCCTCGGAGGTCGTGCTGGTCTCCTCGGGTGCCATCGCGGCCGGCCTTGCCCCCCTCGGCCTGACGCGGCGTCCCCGTGACCTGGCCACCCAACAGGCCGCCGCCAGCGTCGGCCAGGTGCTGCTCGCCTCGGCCTACACGACATCCTTCGCCCGGCACGGGCTACAGGCCGGCCAGGTGCTGCTCACCGCGGACGACGTGGTCCGTCGCAGCCATTACGCCAATGCCCGGCGGACCCTGGAGAAGCTGCTGGCCATGGGGGCGGTGCCGGTGGTCAATGAGAACGACACGGTGGCCACACAGGAGATCAGGTTCGGCGACAACGACCGGCTGGCCGCGCTGGTGGCGCACGTCGTCCGGGCCGACGTCCTGGTGCTGCTCTCGGACGTCGACGCGCTGTACGACGGCCCGCCGTCACGGCCCGGCGTGAACCGGGTGCCGCTGGTGCGCGGTCCGGAGGACCTGGCGGAGCTGACGATCGGCAGGACCGGCGCCGCGGGGGTGGGTATGGGCGGCATGGTGACCAAGATCGATGCCGCGAACATCGCCGCCGGCGCCGGGATCCCGGTGCTGTTGACCTCGGCGGCGCAGGCGGGCGCGGGGCTGGCCGGCGAGGACGTCGGGACCTGGTTCGACGCTCTCGCGCCGCGCCGTCCGTCCGGCCGATTGCTCTGGCTGGCCCACGCCGCGCGCTCGGAGGGGCGGCTGGTGCTGGACGCCGGCGCGGTCGCGGC
>CAYYCE010000548.1:0-2764 GCA_964469635.1 uncultured Kineosporiaceae bacterium | reverse complement strand
TCGTGGGCACCGAGGGTGTCGATGTGCCTGGTCCGGTCGTCCTCCTTGTCCGGCCGGGTGAACTCGTGCGTGGCGATCCGCCCGGCGCGGTACTCGGCGGTGCTCACGCAGCCCACCACACCGGTCTGGACCGCCGCCACCGGCCCGCCCAGGTCGAGGGTCATGGCCTGGCGGTAGACCAGCAGGGCCTCCGGACGCTCGACGAGCGCGCCCCGGGCCACCGCATCGGTCAGCGCGGCGTGCGCCTGGGCATAGGCGGCCTCGGAGTGCGGGTCGCCGTCAACGAGGTCGATCTCCGGACGGGAGATGTGCAAGAAGCTGTTCGGGTTGCCGGACGCGAGGGTCGCCGCCTCGGCAGTGTCCACCACGTCATACGGCGGCGCGGCCACCGACTCGACGAGGTCACGCGGCGGGCGCAGGGCGCGGAAGGGTCGGATCGTGGCCACGAGCGCACTCTGCCACGAGCGCCGCGACGGCGTCCGGCGCGTCCCGCACTGCGGCACGGATCGATGGCCGACCCGTCGAGGTCGTTGCGGCGGAGTCGGCGGCGGGACATGGTGACACGCATGGAGCTGCTGGTCGAGGGCGTGCGCAAGGTCTATGGAACCGGCGACGGCGCGACGCCGGCTCTTCGGGGGTTGTCGTTGACGGTCGAGGACCCGTCAGCGGTGGCCGTGATGGGTGCCTCGGGGTCGGGCAAGTCGACACTGCTGCACCTGCTCGGGGGTCTGGATCGAGCCACGTCGGGGTCGTTGACGGTGCGTGGCGCTGAGGTGTCGAGGTTGCGCGGGCGGGCGCTGGTCGCTCATCGGCGTCGGGTGGGGTTCGTGTTCCAGGGCTTCCACCTCCTGCCCGGACTCACGGCCGTGGAGAACGTGGAGCTGCCGCTGCTTCCCTACGCCCGGCGCCGCACCACGCGTCGCCGTGCGCTGGCGCTGCTGGAGAGGGTGGGTCTGGCAGACCGGGCAGGTGCGTTGCCTGGGCAGCTGTCCGGAGGCCAGCAGCAGCGGGTCGCGATCGCGCGGGCTCTGGTGGGAGACCCGGTGCTGCTGCTCGCCGACGAGCCGACGGGGAACCTGGACTCGGCGACCGCGGCGTCGGTGATGGGGCTGTTGGCCGAGGTCCGCACCGCGGCGGGTGCGACCATGCTCGTCGCGACGCACGACCCCGAGGTCGCCGCGCGATGCGACCGGGTGGTCCATCTGCGTGACGGGCGGGTCGAGGACGAGCGGTCGCAGGTGTGACGCGCCGACGCGGCGGTGGGGCTCCGCGAGCCAGGTGGCGGGGTGGCCGGCGCGTGCTCGCCGGGAATCTGGCCACGATCCTGGTCACTCTCGCCCTGGCCTCCGGGGCGTACGGGGTGTTGACGGCCACGACGGAGACGACGCGCCTGGCGGTGCGGGGCACGGTCGACGCGAGTGCGGTGTCGGCTGGGTACGACATCCTGGTGCGCCCACCGGGATCCCGCTCAGCGGCGGAGGAGCAGTCCGGGCTGGTCCAGCCGGGCTTCCTGGCGGCGGTCAAGGGTGGGATCTCGCTGGACCAGTGGCACCAGATCCAGGGCCTGCCGGGGGTGAGAGTGGCGGCCCCCGTCGCGGTGATCGGGTGGGAGATCGCCTATGCCACCGTGCAGGTGGATCTGGGCGACCTGGTGAACACCGACCATCCGGTGGTGGTGCGCACCCGCACCACGTGGACCTACGACAACGGCGCGAGCACGGTCCGTGGCGCTCCCGCGCTGCTGTACCTCACGCCGAACCCGATCCGGTTCCAGCCGCCGTCCGCCGACGATCCCGCGGGCAGGTCCCTGATCATCGAGACCCGACCGGACGGGTCCGAGGTCAGCTTCGTCGCCCCCGCCGCGGTGACCGAGACGGTCGACGAGAACGCCCCCACCCTGCTCGCGCTGTCCACCCGCAACCTCCGGCCGACCAACGGCACGCGACTCACGACGATCGTCGACGTGTCCTACCCGTTCCCGTTCCTGCTGGCCGCGGTCGACCCCACCGCCGAGGCCGAACTGACCGGCGCCGACCGAGCGATGGTGGACGGGACGTGGCTGCGCAACGGGACGACGGACCGGCGGACCTTCCACTTCTCCGACGGGACCGTCGAGGTGGGGCGGCCGATCCCGGTCGTGGTGGCCAACCGGCCCTACCTGCAGCTGGATGCCAGCTCCGACGTCGGCGTGTTCGACGGCCCGGCGGTCGACCAGCTGGCCGCGCACGGCTACGACGGCACGCTCCCCGCCGCGTTCCTCGGGCCCGCCGACCGGTCGCTGGGTCATCTGAGCGCCGACGCGGACACCGCCTACGCGAGCCTGCTGTCGTCGTTGGCGACCCCGACGTCGGACGGCGACGCGCAGACCAGGACCGTGCTGCGCGTGCTGCGCACCTCGCCGCTGACGATCGGTGCGGCCGCCGACGGCTCGCTGGTCCCGAAGCCCGCCCCCTGGTTCACCTTCGGGTGGGGGGCCGAGACCGGGCTGCCCGGTGCCCAGGGCTCGGCCGTCCCGCCCGGCGGCGACGACACGCCGTTCCGGGACATGGACGGGTACTTCGCCGCTCCCGAGCAGGCACCTCCTGCGCTGGTGAAGGTCGGGGTCTTCGACCCTTCCCGGCTCGCCAACACCACGTCGCTGGCCAACCTTCCGCTCGGGACCTTCGCCTACGCGGCCCCGACCGGCGCCGACGCCGCGACCACCGCGGCGCTGGGCGGCCAGGGCTGGTACCCGTCGGGCAACATCCGCGGCTTCACCCAGCCT
>CAYYCE010000547.1:0-2766 GCA_964469635.1 uncultured Kineosporiaceae bacterium | reverse complement strand
GGCGTTGCGGGTGGCCGCCTGGCGGCCGCGGTCCGGTTGCGAGAACGACCACCGGATGCTGCCGCACGAGGCGGACTGGCTGCGCACCGCGCTGCATCTGTCCAAGGGCTGCTATCGCGGCCAGGAGACGGTCGCCCGGGTGTACCACCTGGGCCGGCCGCCGCGGCGGCTGGTGCTGCTGCAGCTGGACGGTTCCGAGCACGTGGTCCCGGACCCGGGTGAGGCGGTCACCCTCGCGCCCCGCACCGGGGGCGGCGGGGACGAGACCGGTGGCTCGCAGGCGCCGGATCGCGTCGTCGGCACGGTGCGCACCGTCGTCCGCCACCACGAACTGGGACCTGTCGCGCTGGCGCTGATCAAGCGCACGGTGCCGGTGGACGCCCCGCTCTCGGTGGCGGGGATCGCAGCGGCCCAGGAGACGATCGTCGAGCCCTGACGGCCCGGTGTGGTGTCCTGGTCACCATGGCGCCGACGCTGATCACCGTGGCCCCGACCGGGGCCGAGACCGCGAAGGCGGATGCACCCGCCCTGCCGGTCACCCTGACCGAACTCGTGGAGACCGCCCGGACCTGCGAGGCGGCCGGGGCGTCCCTGATCCACGTCCACATCCGGGACGAGGAGGGCAGGCCCACCCTGGACGTGGCCCGGCTGCGGGACACCGTGGCCGCGCTGCGGGAGGCGACCTCGCTGGTGGTCCAGCTCTCCACCGGTGGCGGCGTCCACGACCCGCTCGGGGCCCGGCTGGCGGTGCTCGAGGCCGCTCCCGACTCGTGCTCGCTGACCTGCGGCACGGTCAATTTCGGCGACGAGGTGTTCCTCAATCCGTGGCCGTTCATGGTCGAGCTGTACCGGGCCGCCCAGGCCGCCGAGGTGGTGCCCGAGTTCGAGCTGTTCGACCTGGGACAGATCGCCTCGCTGCGGCGGCTGATCGACACCTGCGGCCTGCCCTACGGCGGGCGGGTGCACTGCGACCTCGTCATGGGGGTCCCGGGGGCGGTTCCCGGGACCGGGCAGGCGCTGGCTGCCATGGTCTCGGCGCTCGAGGCCCAGGTGCCCGAGGTGACCTCGTGGTCGGCCACCGGCATCGGGCGCAGCGCACTGGTGGTGATGCCGGGGGCCTTGGCTCTGGGGGGCCACCTGCGGGTCGGCATGGAGGACACGCTGACCCTCGCCCGCGGCCGTGCCGTGGCCTCGAACGCCGAACTGGTCGAGCGGGCGGCCGCCCTGGCCGCCCTGGTGCAGCGTCCTGCGATGGGACCGGACGACGCCCGCGCGCTGCTCGCCGTCCGGCCCGCCCACTGAGACGGACCTCTCGGGGCGCCCCGCTTGCACGTGCTAGCAATAGCAAGCATAATGGGGTCTGTGGCTAGCATTTCCGACAAGGTGACGGACCTGGGCGAGTACCTGCGCGAACAGCGCGAGGCGGCCCGGCTGTCCGTGCGGCAGCTGGCCCGACTCACGGGCGTCAGCAACCCCTACCTGAGTCAGATCGAGCGCGGGCTGCGCAACCCCTCGGCCGAGGTGCTGCAACAGATCGCGAAGGGCCTGCGGATCTCCGCCGAGGTGCTCTACGTCCGGGCGGGAATCCTCGACGGCGAGGGTCGCCCCGACGTCCAGGCGGCCATCGGCGCCGACGCCGCCCTGACCGAACGCCAGCGACGGGCGCTGCTCGACATCTACGCCTCGTTCCTGGCCGAGAACAGCGCCCAGGTGCCCCGGACGGCATCGCGGTCCCGAGTGGCCGCCGCCCGGTCCGCGGTCGGGGCCGGACCAGGAGCCGCGGCCCGCACGGCGAGGGTGTCGTCCCCGCGCAGGACCACGAAGGCAGCGACCACGAAGGCGGCCACCAAGAAGGCGGCGGCCAAGAAGGCGGCCCCCACACGCGCGGCCGCGAAGGCGGCCACCAAGAAGGCGGCCACGAGCGTCTCCGCCACCGTCCCCCGACGGCGGCGGCGAGACGCCGCCCACGACGACGGCACGGAGGCCGACGTCACCTGAGACACAACACCATTCGCGAAACGCCGCCGCCCGGCGGCACCGAAGGAGAAACGCCATGTCCGTACGTACCGAGATCCGCAAGGCCGTGACCGAGACCCCCGCCGTGATGGCCGCGGTCGGGGCCACCGAGGTCGCCGTCGAGCGCGTCCGCAAGGCGGCCGCCGACGCCGGCCAGCTTCCCGACCAGGTCGAGGCCCGTGTCACCAAGTGGCAGGCCGACGTCGAGAAGGCCGTCGGCTCGATCGACCCCGCCTACCTGCAGAAGTTCCTGGCCAAGACCTTCGACCCCAAGACGCTGCAGTCGGGCGTCAAGGAGGTTCCCGCCCTCGCCCTGGCCCGGGTCATGGAGGCGGCGGGCAAGGTCGAGCACCGTTTCGAGGACCTGACAGATCGCGGCAAGAAGCGGCTGCAGGGGGTCGCCACCGGCGAGGCGGCGCCGATCAAGGAGGCCGCGGCCGAGGTCGAGCAGGCCGTGGTCGGCGGTGCCAAGACCACCGGTGCCGCGGTCAAGCGGTCGGCCGCCGCCGCGCGCAAGCGCACGGCGTCCACCAAGGCCAGTGCGGCGAAGGTCGTCGAGCCGGCCGAGACGACCGAGGTGCCCGAGACGACCGAGGGCTGACCACCCGGAACCGACCACGACCCGTCACCCGTCCCCTCGGGTGGCGGGTCGCGGGCGTGCGACGGGGAAGTTCCGTAGGCTGACGGCCATGGGCATCCTGCAGAGCTATGTGATCATCGGGCTGGCGATCGCGGCATTCGGCATGGAGG
>CAYYCE010000546.1:746-2781 GCA_964469635.1 uncultured Kineosporiaceae bacterium | reverse complement strand
CGTCGGCGCTCCTGTACCACACGTATCCGCCTACCACCGTGAAGGCGGTCAAGCAGTTCGCCTACCGGGCCCACGCCATGGACAAGGTCGAGATGCTGGCCCGCATGCTGCAGGCCCGCGACCGCGGTCTGACCATGATCTTCGCCCGCACCAAGCGCACCGTCGCCAAGGTCGCCGACGATCTGGCCGACCGCGGGTTCGCGGTCGGCGCGATCCACGGGGACCTGGGCCAGGGAGCCCGCGAACAGGCGCTACGGGCCTTCCGCAACGGCAAGGTCGACATCCTGGTCGCCACCGATGTGGCGGCGCGAGGCATCGACGTGGACGACGTCACCCACGTGGTCAACTACCAGTGTCCCGAGGACGAGAAGACGTACCTGCACCGGATCGGGCGCACCGCCCGGGCCGGCAACACCGGGACCGCGATCACCTTCGTCGACTGGGACGACCTGATGCGCTGGGGGCTGATCAACAAGGCGCTCGACCTGGGCATCCCCGAGCCGGCCGAGACCTACTCCTCCTCGCCGCACCTGTACGCCGATCTGAGCATCCCCGAGGGCACCAGGAGCACCCTGCCCCGCACCGAGCGCACCCGGGCCGGGCTGGACGCCGAGGAGGTCGAGGACCTGGGCGAGACGGGCCGGGGCGGCCCCCGCGGTGGCGGGCGTGGCGGCGATCGTGGTGGTCGCGGCGGTGACCGCGAACGTGGCCGGGACCGGCGCGACGGCCAGCCTCGGGAGGGCGGTGAGGCGGCCCAGGAGCGGCAGCCACGCCGAGCCCGGCAGCGCCGCCGCACCCGGGCCGGCCAGCCCGTCGAGGGCGGGGCGACCCAGCCGTCCTCGGAGACCGCCGCACCCGCGGCGGTCGGCGAGCCCGGCGGCGCCCGAGGGACCGCGGACGGTTCCAAGCCCCGCCGCCGGCGGCGCCGCCGCGGCGGTTCGCGCAGCGACGGTGCGTCGGTCGCCGCCGACTGATCGGTTCCGGTTCAGCGGTGGCGGGCGCGGGCCCGTGGCCGTTGCGTCCATGCCGCCGACAGTCCGGTGGCCACCTCCCGGTAGGCCTCGGCGCCGCGGGAGCCGGCCGCGGTCATGAGGATCGAGCGGCCCACGGCAGGCGCCTCGGCGAACCGAACCGACCGCGGGATGGGTGGGTCCAGGACGGGCAGCTGGTAGCGCTCGGCCACGTCGGCGAGGATCGCGCGCGCATGCGTCGTCCGGCCGTCGTACATGGTCGGCAGGATGCCACGCACGCTCAGGCCCGGATTCAGCAGCCGGGCGACGTCCGCGATCGTGTCGAGCAGTTGCCCGACGCCACGGTGGCTGAGCATCTCGCACTGCATCGGGATGATCACCTCGTCGGCGGCGGTCAGCGCGGCCAGCGTGAGTACGCCGAGGGACGGTGAGCAGTCCAGCAGGATCGCGTCGTAGTCCTCGGAGGCCTCGCCGAGGGCGCTGCGCAGGGCGAATTCCCGTCCGGGCCGGCCGAGCAGGGCCGCCTCGGCACCGGCCAGGTCGATCGTCGCGGGCAGCAGATCGATGTTCTCGTTGATCGCGAGCAGGCCCTCGACCAGTGGCACCTGGCCGAGCAGCACCTCGTTGACCCCCACCTCGAGCTCGTCGGGATCGACACCGAGGGAGAAGGTGAGACAGGCCTGGGCGTCCAGATCCACGAGCAGGACGCGCATGCCCCGTTCGGCGAAGGCCGCCCCGAGAGAAGCCACGGTGGTGGTCTTGGCGACCCCACCCTTCTGGTTGGCGACCGCCACGGTGCGACCCATGGGCCCATTCTGCCGTCCCCGGCGGGGTGTCCGCTCCACGGCAAGGGTGTGGCGTCCTCCGATGCGCCGGGTCACCCTGGCCGTGCGATCTTGACGCGGCCGCGCGAGGCTGTGAGGGATGACGCCAACGAGGGACACCGACATCGGCTCCGCCCCCGGGGCGGGTCGATCACCCGGTGGCCTGTTCGGGCCGGGCAGCGTCACCTGGCGGGTGCACGCCGAGTCCCTGATGGGGTTGGCCGGGATGCGCGCCCTGCT
>CAYYCE010000546.1:0-736 GCA_964469635.1 uncultured Kineosporiaceae bacterium | reverse complement strand
GCTGTCGGCCCTTCACCCGGCCGCCATCGCGGCGATCGACGGGCACTCGGACTACAGCGCCGATCCCTGGGGCCGGCTCCTGCGGACCACCGAGTTCGTCGGTGTGGCCACGTTCGGCAGCGCCACCGAGGCGATGCTCGCCGGGTCGCGGATCCGCGCCGTCCACACCCGGGTCAGGGGGGTGACCCCGGACGGCGCCCCGTACGCCGCCGACGATCCCCAACTCCTCGCCTGGGTGCACAGCTGCATGGTCGCCTCCCACCTGGAGGTGATCACCCGGGCGGGGCTGCGGCTCGGTCCCGCCGAACAGGACGCCTACATCACCGAACAGGTCACCTCGGCGATGTTGGTGGGGCTCGAGCCCGGTGACGTGCCGCACGACCGCACCCAGTTGCTCGACTACTTCAAGACGATCCGGCCGGTGCTGGAGTGCACGCCGGCGGCCCGCCGGGCCGCCAAGGAGGTCATCGCACCGATCTCCTGGGACCGGCACGTCGACGCGGTCGCGGCGTTCACCGGTCCGATGGGCCGGGTGAAGCAGCCCCGCCCGCCCTGGGCGATCGTGGCGGGTCTGGCCTACGCGGCGTTGCCGCCGTGGGCCCGCCGGCTGTACGCCATCGGAGAGCTGCCCGGTCCCGCCGGGCTGACCGATGCGGCGACCACGCTGGGGCTCAAGACGCTGCGGGCGGCCCTGGGCTGAGTACCCCGGCCGGGAGACCGGCCCACGACTCGACCG
>CAYYCE010000545.1:0-2788 GCA_964469635.1 uncultured Kineosporiaceae bacterium | reverse complement strand
CGTACAAGTGCCCGCCGGCCCCCCTCGAGGTGGCGTTCCTGATCGAGTCCGAGCTCCGCGAGCGCGGCCTGCGCGACAAGACCGAGATCACATTCCTGTCGCCGATCAACCGGGCATTCACGATCGAGAGCGTGTCCGAGATGGTCGCCCCGATCTTCGACGAGAAGGGGATCAAGGTCGAGCTGCTGGCCGGGATCGCGCAGATCGACGCGGAGCGCAAGGTGGCGATCACCGACGCGTTCGAGGAGCACCCGTACGACCTGCTGATCGTTGTTCCGCCGCACAAGGGTGCGCAGGTGGTGATCGATTCCGGCCTGGCGCCCAAGTCGGGCTGGGTGCCGACCGACCGAAACACGCTCCAGGTCAAGACGGTCGCCAAGGCGGCGGCCGGCCAGGCAGACGAGGACATCCCGCGGTACCCGAACATCTACGCCCTGGGCGACACCACCGACCTGCCGCTCTCGAAGGCGGGCTCGACCGCGCACTTCGAGGCGCCGATCGTCGCCGAGCGCGTGGCCGCGGCTGTCATGGGGCGCAAGCCCGACGGCAAGGACGCGAGCTACACGGGCAAGGTCATGTGCTTCTTCGAGGTGGGCGACGGCAAGGGCACGCTGCTCCAGTTCGATTACGACCATCCGCCGAAGCCGCCGAAGCCGAACCAGCTGTGGCACATCGGCAAGATCGTGTTCAACAAGACCTACTGGCATACGGTGCCTCGCGGGCGCGTCTAGCCAGGGGCCCAACCCCGCCAACCCCGAGCCCGGATCGCACGATCCGGGCTCGGTGCATGTGGCGAGCCCGCAGGATCCGGAATGGACGTGCCCGGCCGTATCAGGACCCTGGTTCCTGGCGTCGCTCGGTCAGCCCGCTCCGGGGCAGAGTTCACGACGGCCGTGGTGGCACCCCCATCCGACCCTACAATCGGGGCGTGATTGTGTTGCTCGGAGACGACCTGTGAGTGGGCGCGTGTTCCGCCGTTCGACCTTCCCGGACCCGGCGGTCGCCGTGGAGGCGCACGGCTCCACCATCATCGATGCCGATGGGCATGCGTACCTCGATGCGGCCGGCGGAGCGGTGGTGGTCAACATCGGTCACGGTCGGCGCGAGATCGCCGAGGCGATCGCGGACCAGGTCGCGCGGGTCTCGTACGCCCATGGCAGCGCGTTCACCAACGAGCCACTGGAGCGCTACGCGGCGGAGCTCGGTCCGCATCTGCCGCTCCAGGACCCCGCGATCTACCCGGTCTCCGGTGGCTCGGAGGCGATGGAGACGGCGCTCAAGCTAGCCCGCGCGTCACAGCTCGCGCGTGGCGAGACGGACCGCTGGGTCGTCGTCGCGAGGTGGTCCAGCTACCACGGCAACACGCTGGGTGCGCTCGACCTGTCCGGGCGCCGGCCGCTGCGCCGCCCCTACGAGGGCTGGCTCGGCCGGTTCCGCCACGTCAGCGCCGCCTACCCGTATCGGGCCGGCGATCCGGGGGCCCAGGCCCTGGGTACCACCCAGGAGCTGGTCGACGAGCTGGACCGCGTGATCAGCGCCTCGGGACCGGGCACTGTCGCCGCGTTCGTGGCTGAGCCCATCGTGGGCGCGTCGCTCGCCGCGGCGGAGCCGCCGCCCGGCTACTGGCGGGGCATCGCCGAGGTCTGTCGCCACCACGGCGTGCTTCTGATCGCCGACGAGGTGATGACGGGCTTCGGCCGGACCGGAACCTGGTTCGCGCTCGACCGCGAGGGTGTCGAACCGGACCTGCTGGTCGCGGCGAAGGGTGCCACGTCCGGCTACTGGCCGTTCGGGTTCGTCGCCGCCGCGGGGCAGATCCACGATCTGGTGACCGCGGCCGGGCCGTTCATCCACGGCTTCACCTACTCGCACCAGCCGGTCGCAGCAGCGGTCGCACGCGCTGTCCTGCGGGTCCTCGAGTCCGAGGCGCTGGTCGAGGCTGCGGACACGAAGGGCGAGCGCCTGCTTGCGCTGCTTCGGGATCGCCTCGGTGACCACCCCGCGGTCGGGGACATCCGTGGTCGCGGGCTGATGGTGGGGGTGGAGCTGGTGCGCGACCGGGAGACGCGCGAGGCGTACCCGCGATCGGTGCGGCTCGCCGAGACGATCGTCCGACTCGCCCGTGAGCGCGGGCTGCTGCTCTACTGGGGGACGGGGATGGCCAACGGCGTCGACGGCGATGCGATCCTGCTCGGCCCGCCGTTCGTGATCACCGACGATGAGCTGGCCCGAATCGCCGACGGGCTGGGCGAGGCGCTGGATCTGGCCCTGGCCGAGGTGGGGAAGGCCTGATCAGCCCCGCCTGGTCGAGGCCCGGATCAGCAGGATCCCGCCCAAGACCACCAGCAGGATCGGCCACACGAGGTCATTGATCGCGGGCACTGTCATCGACGAGCCGCCGATCACCAGCAGGATGGCACCCAGCGCCGCCTGCCAGCCAAACCCGCCATGGCTTGCCGCGCGCACCAGGGCGATGAACAGGAATGCGATCCCCAGGCACAGGGTGCCGACGCCGGGGCCTTCGACGATCCCGGCAGCCGCCAGGAGCCCGGGGGCCGCGAGCGCGGTGATGATCGAGCCCAGGTAGAGCGAGCCCACGCCGCGGTTGACCAGCCACGACACCAGGAACGCGATGCCGGCCGCCAGGAACAGCAGCGAGCCGGCCGTCTCGAGCGCCGGGAATGCCTGGCGGAGCAGCAGCAGCGCGCCGAACACGACCAGGAAGATGCCGAACCAGGGCAGCCGGCTGCGGCCGCGTGGCCCCCCGATGTCGTTCCACTCCCAGCCG
>CAYYCE010000544.1:0-2789 GCA_964469635.1 uncultured Kineosporiaceae bacterium | reverse complement strand
ACCCGCTGGACGGGCACGGTGTGACGTCGTGCCCGTCGGGGACGGGCGCGGCGCCACTCGATCCGGCTCCGAACGACCACATTCGGGTCGACGGCCGACCCAAACGACGGTGAGCGTAGCGGGCCACGCGACCCTCACAGCACGCGCTGCAGCAACCAGCCGAAGCCGCCGAGCCCGTCCGGGTCGATCAGCTCCGCCTCGGCGTTCAACCGGGCGAGCCCCGCCGTGGAGGTCGTCTCGTCCGGGCGCAGCCGCCCGGTGACGCCCAGCGCGCGCAGCGCGGTCCGTTGGTCGCCGAACTCGACGGTCCTCGCCCCGGCGGCCTCGCCGGCCGCGGCGACGGCATCCAGGGCGACGTGCGCGGTGATGTCGCAGGATCCGTCGGGGACGGGCGGCACCAGCCGCCCGTGCCGGTACCCGGCCAGCGTCCCGGTGGGTGGGCGCCGATCGCGGGCATGGGCGTAGTCGACGGTCAGCAGGAGGGCGCCGCCGTCGCGCGCCCCCCGCCGCACCAGCTCGCCCCACACCCGATCGCGCGGCAGACCCACCTCGGCCCGCTCCCCGGGCCCGGTCAGCGGCCACCATCGGCGGCACCACGCCAGCTCGGCCTCGCCGGCGGTATCGCCCAAGTCCTCGCGGCCGTCGCCCGGATCGACCAGCACGCTCCGGGGAACGCCGGCTTGATCGACCTCGATCACCGGGCAGGCCACGACGTCGAGCAGCTCCCACGCCACCACCAGCGCGTCCGCGAACGCGCCGGCGGGCACCCGCTCCATCCCCGTCGACCATGTCACCGACGGCGCTCGCGTCTTCAGGGCCGGCGGGTGGGCGACGACGTCCACGCCGTGCAGCCGCAGGCCGGGCTCGCACTCGGCCAGGGCGGCCAGCAGTTCGCCGCGTCCCGCGCCGACATCCACGACCGCCCGGCACCCGCTGCGCCCGGCCAATTCGGCCAGCGCCGCCGCGAGAACGGGTGCGGCGGCATGGCTCGCCGTCCGGAAGTGCCCCGCCGGGCCCTCGGGACGCCGGTAGAAGCCCCGCGGGCCGTAGAGTGCGGCCGACCAGGCGGTCTCCCAGGAGATCACCCGCTCAGCCTGGCAGTCGCGGAACCGGAGGCGCCATGAGCCGCGACGTCTCGCACGCCCTGCGGGACGCCGAGCGGGCCTCGGACGCCGCCGGCGTGGTGATCGTGGACGCCGCGACGGCGGACGGCGCGCTCGCCGTCTGTCGGGTCTTCGACCGGATCTGGCGGCTCGCGGCCGGATCGGTGTGGCCCGAGGAGGTGGCCCGGATGAACGCCCTCACGGGCCAGTACCTGGTGCTCGCCCACGATCGGGCGCCCGACGGCGGGCCCGGCGAGATCCTCGGGGCCAGCACCGCGGTGTTCGCCGCCCCCGCGGGCCGCGCGCTGCACAGCCACATCACCGGGGTGCTACCCGCGGGGCTGGGCCGCGCGGTGGGCTACGCCGTCAAGCTGCACCAGCGGGCCTGGGCACTGGAGCGCGGCATCGGGTCGATCAGCTGGACCTTCGACCCGCTGATCCGTCGCAACGCCTGGTTCAACCTCGCCAAGCTCGGAGCCCGCCCGGCGCGCTATCTGGTCGACTTCTACGGCGCGATGCCCGACGAGATCAACGCCGGCGACGCCACCGACCGGCTCTACCTGCACTGGCGGCTCACGGCCCCGCACGTCGCGCGTCTGTGCGCGGGCCGCCCCGACGTCGCCGAGGCCGACGCATTGCGCGCCCGGGGCTTCGCCGACCGGCTGGTCTCGGACGGTGAAGCCCCCAGGGCCGTGCGGGTGCCTGCGGGTGCCGCGGGCGAGTTGGTGGCGCTGCCGGCGGACGTCGAGCGCCTGCGCCGAGAGGACCTGCCGACGGCCAGGGCGTGGCGGGCGGCGGTCCGGGAGGCGCTCTGCGAGGGCCTGGACGGCGGCCGGTCGATCACCGGCATCACCCGGGACGGCTGCTACATCCTCGAGTCCACCGAACCCGAGCCCCGACCCGAACCCGCCGAACCCGCGGCACCAGTCCGGGAGGACACGTGAGACTGGCCGGCCTCGAGGCGATCCGGGTGGCCATGCCGCTGGTCGCGCCGTTCCGCACCTCCTTCGGCACCGAGCACGCCCGTGACGTGCTGCTGCTGCGGGCCGAGGCCGTGATGCCCGACGGCACCGAGACCGAGGGCTGGGCGGAGTGCGTCAGCGGCGACGACCCCTACTACTCCAGCGAGTACGTCGCGGGCAGCCTCGACGTGATGCGTCGCTACCTGGTGCCGGCCGTCGCCGGCGTGAGCGACCTGCATCCGGATGCGGTCGCCCCGGCGATGCGCCGGGTCAAGGGGCACCGCATGGCCAAGGCCGCGGTGGAGACGGCGATCCTCGACGCCTGGCTGCGCGGTCACGGCGTCCCGCTCGCCCGCCACCTGGGGGCCGTTCGCGACCGGGTGCCGAGCGGGGTCTCGGTCGGGATCATGGACTCGATTCCCGAGCTGCTCGACGCCGTCGCCGGCTACCTCGGCGAGGGGTACCTGCGGATCAAGCTGAAGATCGAGCCCGGCTGGGACGTCGAGCCGGTGCGCGCCGTCCGGGAGCGCTTCGGCGACATCCTGCTCCAGGTCGATGCCAACACCGCCTACACCCGCTCCGACGCCGCACACCTGGCCAGGCTGGATCCGTTCGACCTGCTGCTGATCGAGCAGCCGCTCGACGAGGAGGACCTGCTCGGTCATGCCGCGCTGGCGAGGGCGATCCGCACGCCGGTGTGCCTGGACGAGTCGATCGTCTCGGC
>CAYYCE010000543.1:0-2793 GCA_964469635.1 uncultured Kineosporiaceae bacterium | reverse complement strand
GCCGCCGAGGCGGGTGGATCCGGGAGTCGTCGACGCGGCGCTCGCCGTGCCGGTGGCCCGGCGCCAGCGCGGGATGGGGTGCTCCGGGATCGGGGCGCGCGTCGCGACTCACGCCCTCAGGATAGGCGCCCCCGACACCCTCGGCCCCCGGCGCCGTCCCGATCCCGGTCCCGGCCCCGGGCGGGTTGCGGCTGGTCACCGAGGACGGCCGCACCGCCGGGTCGCTGCCGTTCGGCACCGCAGCGGCAGGGGTCACGCGCGGTCGAGGTCGGCCGGGGTGTCGAGGTCCCGGCCGTCGCCGACGTCGCCGCACTCCACGAGGCGCACCTGCGCGCGTCGGGCGGCCAGGTAGTAGCGGGCACCGGCGTCCCCCGCCGCGCCGGCGCGCACGCCGTCCCAGTGATCACGCCCGATCAGCACGGGATGCCCGGGGAGGCCGCGATAGGCCGCGCGGGCCAGCACGGACGGCGCCGCCGCGGCGCCGAGGCGGCACACCACCTCGGGGCCCACACCGGGGGTGTCGACCAGGGCGATCAGGACGGCGTCCGCCCCGGCCGGCCCGGCGACCACGGCCCCGAGACCGGCGCGCAGCGACGCCCCCATGCCCTGGGCCCAGTCCGCGGCCACCACGACGCTCACCCCGGGCGGCGAGAAGGCCGCCGCCACCACGGCGCTCACCTGCTCGGCCTCGGCGCCGGCCACGACGAGGACGCGGGTGCACCCGCCGCCGAGCAGGGCTCGGACCGCCCGGGCCACCCAGGCCTGGCCGTCAGGGTCGCGCAGCAGGGCCTTGGGGGCGCCCATGCGCCGTCCCGCTCCGGCCGCGAGCAGCAGACCCACGACGGCCCCGCCGTCGGTCATACCGGCGGGACGAGCACGCGAGCCAGCACGGTCAGCGCTTCGTCCATCATGGCGATGACCTCGGCACGGGACACCAGTACCGGCAGATCCTGCCTGACCTCGTCCAGTTGCGGCAGGAGCACCCCGAACAGGCCGCCGACCAGGGCGCCGCCGAAGACCCTGGCCTCGAGCGAGTCCTGCGACAGGCCGAAGCGACGGGCGGCCCCCTGGATGCTCATCCGCATCGGCCGGACCATCTCCTCCATCAGTTCCCGGCGTAGTTCGGGGACGGAGCTGAGCAGACGGCTTCGGAGCATCTCGTGCTGCCACTCCTCGTCGGACATCCCCTCCATGACGGAGTGGATGCCGTGTCGGAGGGCCTCCACGAGGGAGAGCCCCTCCGGCGCCACCATCACCTGATCGAACACGCTCGCGTCCATGAAGTCCGCGACCGCGGCGTCCTCCTTGTTGCGGAAGTAGCGGAAGAAGGTGCTGGGCGAGATCTCGGCCGCCTCGGCGATCTGCTCGACGGTGGTGGCCGCGTATCCCTGTTCCTCGATCAGCCGCAGCGTGTGGGCCTGGATGGCTCGGCGGGTGCGCGCCTTCTTCCGCTCCCGCAACCCGCCCGACCGGGTGCCCTCGGCGGACGGCCCGCCGACGGGGTCGGCGGCGGCGGTGTTGGTCATGTCCCCGATTGTCGCCGATCAGCCCCCGGCCTCGACACGGACCCGCCCCGACGGTGCGGCCCGGCCTGCCGGCCGGGTGTCGGGCAGCTTCCACAGCGTGAGCACGAGACCGACCACCGCCAGGACGACGGTGATCCGCATCTCGTCGGCCAGCCCCGCCACGAAGGCGGCCCGCACCGAGTCGGCGAGTTGGGCGCTGCCGAGCTGGACGGCGACCGCCAGACCCCCGCCGGCCGAGTCCCTGACGGCGTCCGCGGCGGCCGCGGGCAGCCCGGCGACCTCGACCTGGGCCCGGTAGGTGGTGTTGAGGACGGAGACCAGGGCGGCGATGCCGAGGACGCTGCTCACCTGGCGCATGACCTGGATCAGCGCTCCCCCCGAGGCGGACCGCTCGACCGAGAGGGCGTCGATGGCCAGGTTCTGCCCGGTCACCAGCACCATCCCGAACCCGGCGCCGAACAGCGTCAGCCAGAGGGCCGCGAAGTCATAGCCGGTGCCCACCGCGGTCCTGCTGCCGAGCAGGGCCGCGACCGCGATCATCACGAAACCGGTCGCCACGGCCGGCCTGGGGCCGGCGGCGGCGGCCAGCCGGATGGCGACGGCGAAGCCGACCATGAGCCCGCCGAGCAGGGGCAGCAGCCGCAGCCCGGTGCCGAGGGCATCGGTCCCGAGGACGACCTGGAGGTAGAGCGGGCTGGCGAACAGGGCGACGAAGCCGACGACCGAGGCGGCGCTCGCCGCGAGGGCACCCCACCGGAACTCGGGGACGCTCCAGAGCGCGACCTCTATGAGCGGTTCGGCGCGCATCGGCGCCCCGGTGCCGCTCAGCCGCGCCTGCCACCACAGGAAGGCGACGAGCGCAACCAGGCCGCCGGTGGCGGTCCCCCACACCCAGGGGGAGGCCCAACCCCGGGTCGGCCCCTCGATGAGCCCGAAGGTGAGGCTCACCAGCCCCACCGAGGACAGCGCCACCCCGCCCACGTCGATCGGCCGCCGGGGCGGGAGGTCCTCGCGCGGCAGCAGCCGGAAGGAGGCGACCAGCGCCACCACCGCGAAGGGCACGTTGATGATGAACACCGATCCCCACCAGAAGTGCCGGAGCAGCTCACCGCCGACGATCGGCCCGAGCGGCAACCCGATCATCGTCGTCAGGCCCAGCACGGCCAGGGCCCGGGGCCGCTCCTCGCGGTCGAAGAGGACGACCAGCAGCGAGAACGCCAACGGGATGAGCAGGGCCGCACCCAGGCCCAGGAACGCCCGGGCGGCG
>CAYYCE010000542.1:0-2797 GCA_964469635.1 uncultured Kineosporiaceae bacterium | reverse complement strand
AGGACTTGTGGGAACTCCCGGCTCACGGCGGTTGCCGGCATCGGCTCGGCGAACGTCGCACTCCCCAGGAGGAGGATGAAACCGATCAGGACCATCGTGCGCATGCGCATGCCGACCTCTTTCCGGCCCTGTTCGGGGGCCGATGCGCATGCTTGCCGGTCTCAACATGAAACGGTTGAAACCGGAGTGAAAAGCTCCGATCCGCCCGCCGTCCCGACGCCTGTCGCGCAGGTCGCGGCGGTCGCGTGTGGGGACATTCGTCCCGATAGGTGCTACTCTGAGTGCCGACGTTCGAGAAACCAGAGCATCACCGGATCCTGGAGGGGAACCATGCGTTACGCAAGAGGATGGATCGTATTGGTGGCTTTGCTGGTCACCTCGGCCTTCGCCAACACCTACTTCGTTCAGATGGACCTGGTCCGTGGCGCGGAGAACGCCAAGGGCGCGGTGTGCGTGGCGAACACCGTGTACCAACCCGGTGAGACCGTGGTGTGGCGGGCGTACGTGTTCGATGCCGTGACCGGCGGGAAGCTCACTGAAGCCGCCATCAAGAGTCGAGAGCTCAAGGTCCAGGTCACGCTCGACGGTGGCCAGACCCTCGACCTCGCCTACGGAGCGCACCCGCCTGGCGCGCCCGCCAGCAATCAGGAGATGTACTGGACCGGGGCCTGGGGCATCCCCGCGGACGCCGCCGCCGGAACCTACAATTGGACGCTCACGGTGACCGACGGCGCGGGTCACAAGGACTCGTTCACGCCGATCGGCCAGGGCATCGGGCTCGACCAGCTCACGATCGCCAAGCCGCAGTCCTGAGCGACTCCGTATAGCCTGGTCGACATCGAGGCCGCGGTTCCACCCTAGTCGTGGGGCCGCGGCCTCGTCTACGGCGCCCGGGAACGGTGGCGCGACAGCGCCCGACCGAACGCACCCCATCCCATGCCCGCCGACGACGGCTGGCGACCGAACGCGAGGTGGACGATGAGCGCAGCTACGACGACCGACGGCAAGGCCCGCGATGCTTCCGGAGGGACCGCCCGGAGGCGACGCCCGGTGCCGGCGCTGCTCGCCGGGCTCCTACTGGCTCTCGGGTGGGCGGCGCCGATGGCGGCGTCGACGGCCACGGCGGCGGCGACCCTGACGCTCACGCCGGACCACGGACCGGTCGGTACGTCGGTGACGGCCCTGGGGTCGGGCCTGACGCCCGGCGCCCGCCTCACGCTGTCGTGGCAGACGGCCGCCGCCTCCTGGAACGTCGGCGGCGGCCGCTTCGGGGGGATCGTGGCCAAGCCGATCCAGTCCGAGGTCGCGCGCGGGGTGGTGGGGGCGGACGGCGCCCTGCGGCTCACCTTCGAGATCCCGGAGGACTACGGCTATACCCACAACCTCTTCCTGCTCGATGCGAACGGCGACAAGGCCGCGCGCCAGGGTTTCGTGGTGGTGCCTCAGTTGACGGTGTCGCCCACGTCGGGCCCGGTCGGGACGCCGATCCACATCCGTTTCACGGGGATCGGGTACAGCTTCTGGCAGTCCGTCTGGCATCTGATGTACGACGGCGCCCACACCGGATGGTTGTCGGGGCTGACCACCCACGGCACGGCGGACGTCACCATCGCCGCCACCGGCGCGATCGGGCCGCACACCGTGCAGGCGCTGGTGGGCGCGCACCCGGTGCCCTACCTGAACGAGCAGCAGGCGCCCATCTACATCCCGCAGATCCCGGTGGTGGAGAGCGCGGTCTTCACCATCACGCCGGGTCCGGCCGTTCGACCGCAGCCTGCGGACGCTCAGGGGCTGCCGCGTGAGGGCGCCTCCGGCGGGGTCGGGACGGGACCTGCTCTGAGGCTCGATCACGCTTCCGGACCGGTCGGCAGCCCGACCGTGCTGCGCGGCAGCGGTTTCCCGGCCGATACCCGGGTCGCGATCACCTGGAGCACGGTGGTGGGCAACCGTATCTCGGGGTCGGGCTGGGAGGAAGCCACGCACGACTTCGCGACGGTGAGCAGCGACGCAGACGGCGCCTTCGTCTTCCGCTTCGACACGCCCGACGATCTGGGCGGGGTGCACCACATCGTGGCGGGTGCGGCCGATGCCCACGCGCAGGTCGACTACACCATCACGCCGTCGGTCTTCGCGATCTCGCCGCGAACGGTCGAACCGGGCGGGGACATCACCGTCCATCTCAAGGGCGTCGGGTGGTCGCAGACCGCCAACATCTACACCCTGGTGATGGACAACGGCTACTTCGGTTACGCCTGCGGCTTCAACAGCCAGGGCGACGTGGTGATCCACATCAAGGCGCCGGGGCGGGCAGGCGAGCACTACATCGCGCTGTACCCCGCGATCTACCAGGGCGACCTGAAGGGGCCGGGGGCGCCCCCCAGCACGGCCAACGCCAGCTACCTGCTGCTGCCCATGCTCAACGCTCCGGACCACCCAGGCGAACGTCTGCCGGCGTTCCGGCTCTCGTTCACGGTGACCCACGGGGGCTCGAGCCCCAACTGAACGCCGATCCGGCCCGGCCACGTGCTGCGCCCGGCGGTGCCCGGACCGCGCCGGCGCCCGTCGCGGCGGCCCTCAGGCGTGCGCCCGTCGGCCCGCCGCTCCATGGTCCCGGACCGCCGGGGTCGTTCGTTGGAGAATAGTTGACGGAATAACTATTCCCCCGTATATTGTTCTGCGTGAAAACGACTGTCTTGATGGATGACATGTTCCGGATGATCCGCACGGCCCGACGCTTCGGGCGGGCGCTCAACGGGATCGCCGCGGAACCGGTGGAGCGGGCCTGCGGGCTCACCTC
>CAYYCE010000541.1:0-2812 GCA_964469635.1 uncultured Kineosporiaceae bacterium | reverse complement strand
CCGCGTCGGTGGCGGCGTTCGAGGGCCAGGTCGGGCAGGTTGCCTACAGCGCGAGCAAGGGCGGGATCGTCGCTCTGACGCTCCCGGCCGCACGGGACCTGGCGCAGTACGGCATCCGGGTCAACGCGATCGCCCCCGGCATCGTCGAAACGCCGATGCTCGCCACGGTCTCCGACGAGTTCCGCGCCCGCCTCGCCGAGGGCGTGCCGTTCCCGAAGCGGCTGGGCAGGCCCGAGGAGTTCGCCCGGCTCGCCGTGGCGATCATCGATCACGACTACCTCAACGGCGAGGTCATCCGGATGGACGGCGCGCTGCGCATGGGTCCCAGATGAGCCGGCGGCCCGCTGATCCAGATCGAGGCGCAGCAGCTCGCCCTTCGAACGGCCGATCGACTCCCCGCATCTGCCCTTCACCGCCTTGGGCAGTGCGGGGCACGGGTGTCGGTTGACTCCAAGCTACTAAGCGCGCATATTAGTTTCTGTGACGACGACACTCATCGCTACCCACGCCGCCCGCTCCGCCCCGACCGCCGCGTTCTTCCAGCGCTGGGCCGACATGGCCACCGGGACCGAGTGGAACCAGGACACCGAATGGGTCCGGCTCGACGTCTCGGCACTGTTCGGCGCCCGGCTCACCTTCGCCCACACCGTCACCGAGCGCCGGAACGAGACGCTCTGATGGCCGGTTGGCTGGGGGTCGTGTCGGCCGAGCACGTCGCCCGCGGCGTCGACCGAGGGATCGCCCAGGTCCACCACGGCAAGCGGGCCGGACTGGCCCGGATGCGGGCCGGTGACTGGCTGGTCTACTACTCCCCGCAGCGGCGCCTGGGCGAGAAGGACCCGGTGAAGGCGTTCACGGCCGTGGGCCTGCTGCCCGACGACGAGATCTGGCAGGCCGACGAGGGCGACTTCAAGCCGTACCGGCGCCGGGTGGACTACCGCGCGGATGCGCGGCACGTGCCGATCGGCGAACTGGCCGACCGTCTGGACCTGACCGGCACCCCGAACTGGGGATACCAGCTGCGCCGCGGGCTGATCCCGTTGAGCGACGGTGACCTGGCCACGCTCCATCGGGCGATGACCGGCAGGGACCTGCCCGTCCACACCCCAGCCGCCTCATGATGGACCCGCGGGCCGGCACCTCCCCCGGCTCCCCGCTGGCGACCGAGTTCTCCGACGCCGAGGACAGTCCGGGATTGCTGCTCTGGCAGGTGACGAACACCTGGCAGGCGGCGCAGCGGGCCGCCCTCAAGCCGTTCGAACTGACCCACGTGCAGTTCGTCCTGCTGGCCTCGCTGGTGTGGCTGGACGCCGAGGCGCCGGTCACCCAGAAGCAGCTCGCCGACCACGCCGCGGCCGACGCGATGATGACCTCCCAGGTGCTGCGCACGCTGGAGGAACGCGATCTGGTCCGGCGCGGGCCGCACCCGTCCGACCGGCGGGCCAGGGCGCTTGCGGCCACCGAGGCCGGCCGCGAGCTGGTCAACCGGGCCATCGTCGCGGTCGAGGCGTGCGACCGGCGGTTCTTCGAAGCGGTCGGGGACGACGTCGGCGTGCTCACGGCGCTGCTGGGACGGCTCGCCGCCAACCGGCGGGGCTGAGCGCCCGCGCGGATGAAAGCCGTCTCAGAGCAGCTCAGCGCAGCCCGGCCACAGCTCGTTCGCGACCACCGCGGTCACCGCCTGCCAGTTCCTCCGCCACGACCTTGACATGAGCGCGCCGAGCCCGCGCCGAGGCCGCGGGTTCTGGCTGGCCGGGCCGGTTCAGCCGTTCGGCGCCCGCCGGCGGGTGTCCGCGCACACACGGCGCATCGCCTCGCGGCGACGGCGCTGCTACTCGGCTACTCGGCGAAGGTGAACCGGGTCGCGTCGGCGGGGAAGCTGAACCACGCGAGCGCCCGCTGAGGGGTGAGCACGCGTAGCCCGCCGCCGTTCTGGTCCGACCAGCTGTCGGGGCCCGGGCTGTAGCCGAGCTTGTGGTACTTCGAGTACGCCTCGGCGAGCCGGTCTCCGAGGCCGTCGGCGTCCGCGCGGGTCGGGTGCGACTCGCCCTCGACGATGACGACCTCGGTGCCGTTCTCGAGGTTGAGCGAGCACGCCGGGTTCGCGGTGAGGTTGCGGGCGTGGACGGTCTGGGGGGAGCCGTCGTACCAGAACCGGCCGTCGAGCCAGGCGCCCCAGCGCGGCACGACGTGCGGCCGACCATCGGGCCGGACGGTCGCCAGCCAGTACGCCATCGCGGGCACGAGCCGGGTCTCGACGTCGGACCAGGAGAGCATTCCCTCGGTCGTCGTCGGCAGCCCGTAGCCGTCGGGGAACACCGGGCGGTCCGCCAGGGGAGCGATCGGAGTCTCGGTCATGCCCTCACCGTAGGCGCGGGCGCCGACAGGCGACGACGGAGCGTCTGGCGAGCGAGCAACGAACCGGTTGAGGGCGATGCCGGGACCCACGTCCAGGGCGTGTCTCCGGTTGGACATCCGCGCGGCGGCGACGCCTGGGAGTCGTTGTGGCCCAAGAGATCGGTGTCGCCCGGAGGTCGGTGGGGTGGTGGGCTCGCCCTGGGCTCAGGGCCGGCCGGCCGCCGGCGAGGCAGGTTCGGTCGCGGCGGTGTACCAGGTGAGGAAGTCCTGCGGTGCCAGGGGACGGGAGAGGTGGTAGCCCTGGGCGAGGTCGCAGCCAAGGTCTGTCAGGGTCTTCATCGCCGTCAGAGTCTCGACGCCTTCGGCGAGGGTGGTCTTGCCGAGGTTGCGGCCGAGGTCGATGACGCTGCGGACGATGACGGCGTTGGCCTTGTCGGTGTCCATGGTGGTGACG
>CAYYCE010000540.1:0-2823 GCA_964469635.1 uncultured Kineosporiaceae bacterium | reverse complement strand
CACGATGGACAGCAGCGAGTCCATGCCGTCGAGGTGGCGCAGCGGCACCGGGACACCGATCACGGGCAGCGGGGTGACCGCGGCGAGCATGCCGGGCAGGTGGGCCGCACCCCCGGCCCCGGCGATGACCACCCGAAGCCCCCGGACGTGGGCCTGCGTGCCGTAGTCGATCATGTGATGCGGCATTCGGTGGGCCGAGACCACGTCGGCCTCATAGGCGACACCGAACTCATCGAGCACCTGGGCGGCACCCTCCATGACGGGCCAGTCGGAGTCCGATCCCATGACCAGGCCGACGGCCGCCTCCGCGGGTTCACTCATCGATGGCTCCCCTGATGAAGTCGGCGGCGTGGCGCGCCCGGGCCAGCGCGTCGTCCAGGCCGTCCGGGTCGTCGGTGCACACGGTGACGTGGCCGATCTTGCGCCCGGGCCGCACCGTCTTGCCGTACAGGTGAACCTTCAGCGCAGGATCGCGCGCCATCACGTGCAGGTAGGAGCGGTAGAGGTCGGGGCGGTCCCCGCCGAGCACATTGACCATGACCGACCAAGCCGACCGGAGCCGCGGATCACCCAGCGGCAGGTCGAGGACTGCCCGCAGGTGCTGCTCGAACTGACCGGTCACGGCGCCGTCGATGCTCCAGTGGCCGCTGTTGTGCGGCCGCATCGCGAGCTCGTTGACCAGCACCCGGCCGGACCCGCCGTCGGACCCGCCGTCCACCTCGAACATCTCGACCGCCAGGACCCCGACCACGTCGAGGGCGCCGGCGATCCGCAGCGCGATCTCGGTCGCCTCGAGCGCCAGGTCGGCCGGCAGCCCGGGGGCCGGGGCGATCACCTCGCGGCACACCCCGTCGATCTGGGTGGTCGCCACCACGGGCCACGCCGCCGCCTGTCCGCTCGGGCTGCGGGACACCAGGGCCGCCAGCTCCCGCCGGAAGGGAACCGCCTCCTCGGCCAGCAACGGGACGCCGGATGCCGCGGCATGGGCCAGCCAGCCGAACGCCTCGCCCGTGGTGGCGATCCGTTGGACGCCCCTGCCGTCGTAGCCGCCCCGGGCCGTCTTGAGCACCACCGGCCAGCCGACCGTCCCGGCGAAGGCGTCGAGCTCGCCCGGGGTGGACACCAGGGCAAACCGCGGCATCGGGACGTCGAGTCCGGACAGCCGCAGACGCATCACGCCCTTGTCCTGGGCGTGCACCAGGGCGTCGGGTCCTGGCCGGACGGCGTGGCCGGCGTCCTGCAACTCGCGCAGCAGGTCGGTCGGGACGTGCTCGTGGTCGAAGGTCAGCACGTCGACGCCCCGGGCGAAGCCACGCACCGCGGCGGCATCGAGATGGCTGCCGATCACGGGCGACTGGGTGACCAGGGCCGCACTGTCGTGGGGGTGTTCGGCGAGGACGGCCAGCCGGACGCCGAGCGCGAGGGCCGCCGGATGGGTCATCCGTGCCAACTGCCCGCCGCCCACCATGCCGACGGTCGGGAAGTCGCTGCGCGGGGCCCGGCTCACGCCCAGAGCCTAGCCAGCCGCCCACCCGGATAGGCTCCCGGTCGTGACTTCGACCGGCCCGGTGGCGGCAATACGCCAGCTTGTCGACGTCGTCTATCGCGAGGCGCTCAAGTTCGGCGCGGTGGGTGCGATCGCCTTTGTGATCGATGTCGGCCTGTTCAACCTGTTCACGACGCCGCTGTGGCCCGGCGACGGCGCCCCGCCGCTGGACGGCCACGAGAAGCTCGCAAAGATCATCTCGACCTCGGTCGCGATCCTGTGGGCCTGGCTGGGTAACCGGTACTGGACCTTCCGCCACCGTCGGCAGGCGGCCCCGGCCCGCGAGCTGATGCTGTTCATCGCCATGAACGGGGTTGGCCTGGTGATCGCCGTGGCCTGTCTGCACGTCTCCCACGACATCCTCGGGTACACCTCGGCGCTGGCCGACAACGTCTCGGGCAACATCGTGGGCACCGGGCTGGGCACGCTGTTCCGGTTCTGGGCCTACCGCCGGTTCGTGTTCAACGAGTTCATCGACGCCGACGAGGCCGCCGGGTCCGTCCCCTCCTGACCTCGCCCGGCGGCTCAGGGGGTGCCGGGCCAGTTCGGCCGGCGCTTCTCCACGAAGGCGGCCACGCCCTCGACCCGGTCCGGCGACAGCGCGGTGGCCCGCCACGCGGAGTCCTCGATCTCGAACCCCGACGCCAGGTCCGTGTCGTAGCCCAGCCGCAGCGCCCGCTTGGCGTGGCGCACCCCGATCGGGGAGTTCGCGGCGATGGTGGTGGCCAGCTCGATCGCCGCCTCGCGCACCGTCCCGGGCTCGACGAGCCGGTCGACGGCACCTGAGGCGAGCGCCTCGTGGGCGTCCATCCGCCGCGCCGTGAAGATCAGGTCACTGGCCCGAGACAGCCCCACCCGGCGCGAGAGCAGCTGGGTGCCGCCGAGCCCCGGCACCACCCCCACCGAGACCTCCGGAAGGGCGAACACCGCGGTCGGGTCGACGACGATCAGATCGCACAGCAGCGCCAGTTCGAACCCGCCGCCCATGGCGTACCCCGCCACCGCCGCGACGGCGGGCACCGGCAGTTCGCGGAAGGCGGCCGTCATGGAGCGGTAGACCATCCGCTGGGCCCGTAGCTCGGCATCGGTCAGGCGGTTCCGCTCCCGCAGATCGGCCCCGACGCAGAACGCCCGCTGCCCGCTCGAGGACAACACCACCGACCGGACCTCGGCGGACTCGGCCAGGGCGGTCAGCGCCCGCAGGCTGTCGCGCAACTGCATCACGAAGGCGGTGGACAGCGCGTCCGTTGACTGATGACGCCGAGGGCTGTACGCGG
>CAYYCE010000539.1:0-2827 GCA_964469635.1 uncultured Kineosporiaceae bacterium | reverse complement strand
TCGTGAACGACCACAGGCCGAGCGCGACGGCGGAGGCGAACACGAGCCCGGCCAACGCGCCGGTGACAAGCCCACCGATGGTCCCCGGTCGTCGGCTCGCCCTGAGCAGCCAACTAAGCAGCACGACCTCCAGCAGGAACGACGCATAGCCGGCGGGGATCCGCGCGAACAACTGCTCCGGTGTGAGCACCGCAGGGTGGTCGGCGCCCTCCAGCACGCCGGCGAAGAGGCCGCCGAAGATCACGAAGTCGATGGCGATCGTGACCAGCCAAGCGAGTGCGATCGCCGCCACCGTACGGCGTGCCATGCACCAAGAGGCTACCGGCGTCCGGGAGGGTTCCGGCATCCCGACGCTTCCAGGCGTCCACGCTCGTCGAAGGACACAGATACCCAAGCACGCCAGCCATCAGACATGAGCGCGCGGTTCGCACCCGCGTCCGTCCGCCGCCGGCGGACCATGCTGACGACGACGTGGGCGTCGGGCTCCTTGACCACGTCGCGCAAGACACCCGAGGGGCGACCGACCAGGGGAGCTGCCCGGGGAACCTGCCAGGGAACCTGCCAGTGCCCACGGAGGTCCGGTCGGCATGGGGGACCATTGGTGGTCCTCCCAGGCGAGGGGTGCCCGGATGTCTCGCAATGCCGTCGGTGACCCGTTCTGACACCTGAAAGGCCCGGCAGTTGGCATGATGCGCTGACCGCTCGGGGCAAGGGGTCCGTGGAGGGCCCATCTGGCGGCCCGTGCAGTCGGTCCCGAGGGCATCCCGAGAGGCCTGAGGCGACCCAATGGCCGGGTGATGGCGCGAACCTGGCTCCAATTCTCGGAGGGCCGTACACGGCGGCCGGGAAGGCGGTGACTCAACCCCTGCCAGTCGGCGCGCCCGATGGGGCGGTGGACCTCGTGCTGGAACCCGACGGTGTGCGGGTGAACCTCCAGCTCAAGCGCCGGGCGTTGGTGAGTGGTGACGTCGCCGAGCGGCTCGTGGCGGAGGCGGACCCGGCTCGCGGAGCCTTGCTCGTGGTCGCCGATCGTGTCACCGGGTCCGCACGCACGGCGCTGGTCTCTGGGCGCGCTGGTTACCTGGACCTTCGCGGTCGCCTGGCGTTGCGTACCCCTCGGCTCGTGGTGGACCCCGACGTCGATCCCCTGATGGGGCGCGCGCGGCGCTCGGAGGCTCTCGCGGGACGAGTGGGTCTCGAGGTTGCGACCGCTCTGTTGATGCAGCCGGCTCGGTCCGCCACCGGGCGGGAGCTGGCCCGAGAGGTGGGACGGTCGCCCAGCACGGTCTCGGAGGTCCTGTCAGCTCTGCGGCGCGACGACCTCATCGACGAGAACAACACCGTGGTCGGCCACGACCTGTTCTGGCAGCTCGCCGAGGGCTGGCCGACGCGCCGCACCTACCTTTCGCGGCGGCCGAACCCCGGCGACGCGGGACCGCTCGACCCTCTCCACCTCGGCCGGGGCGATGTCGAGCACGAGCCCGGCTGGGCGCTGACCGACTCAGCTGCAGCGGCGGCATACGGGGCACCGCTGGCGCTGCGGACGGGCCAGTCGCTCGACTTCTTCGTCCCCGACGAGCTCACGGTTCGGCGGGCGGTCATCCTGCTGGGTGCGGCGGAGTCCGCCTCGGGTGCGGCGGCGACCGTCCGGGCCGCGCCGGTGCCAGCCATCGTCCGGCACCGCATCGACGTACCGGCGAACCCGACCGAGTGGCCACTCGCGCAGCCCCTGTTCGTTGCCCTCGACCTGGCCAAGGACGCCGGCCGGGGCCGGGAGATCCTCGACGCCTGGACGCCGGAGGAGCCGTGGGCCCGTGTCTGGTAGTCGAGTCACCTTCATCGGCGACGCGATGGCCGCCGTCGTGCAGGGCGTGTCGCAGGTCCGAGATCTCATCGGTCAGCCGCCCGTCATCGTCGGTGGGCTGGCCGTGCTCTCTCGGCTGTCGAACCCGTACCGAGCCACGGTCGACCTCGATATCGTCGACCGCCTGCTGGGCCAGGTCCCGCAGCTGGAGGTCCTCCGGGCGGCGGCGGGGGCCGAACGGGTCGAGCCGTCGGCCGTGCTGTTGCCGACCGCGTACGGCCACGTGCGGGGTGGACGTTCTCGAGGTCCGGCAGGTCGAAATCGATGACCCCAGCGACGACCCGGGCAATCGCCTGCACGCCTCCGCCCGCGCCTGGGCCAACGACACCGCGACCGACCTGACCATCGAGGTGCTGCGCGCCGGCCAGGCACTCGTGGAGGTGACGACGCCGGTGGCCGAGCCGGGACCGCTGATCGCGATGAAGCTCCAGGCGGTGATGAACCGCTCCGCCGAGAAACAGGGCACCGACCTGCTGGACATCGTGCGCCTGACCTTCGACCCCGCGACCCGACCGACCGCCCTGGCCCAGATCGCTGACGTCGACCCTGCGGACTCGCACGACATGGCACTCCACGTTCAGCTGTGGTTCGTAGGCAAGCGGCAGCAGGCGCTTGCGTTGATTCGTGGCGCCGGTGGTGACGACATCACGGCCGACGACCTCGATCTTGTCGCCGAGTTGTTGACGGGCGCCACGCAGAGACGGAAGTGACACCGCCCTTTCGCCGGACGGCGTCAGGCCCGCTGGGCAATGGGGTTCCGCCCCGGCCGGACGTCGCCTCAACTGTCGAACTATCTTGATGTCGAGATGCCGTGCAGCATCTCCCGGCGATTCGGGGTGATTCGGGGTATCTGGCGGTCACTCGACGGTCGGCGGCCAGCAGCATCGGAACAGACAAAACCGCAGGTCACAGGCCTGTGATCTGCGGTTTTGGGGGGTGGCCAGGGGCGGGGTCGAACCGCCG
>CAYYCE010000538.1:0-2828 GCA_964469635.1 uncultured Kineosporiaceae bacterium | reverse complement strand
GCGGGCCTGAGCGGCCGCGGCGTCCGCAAGCTCCTGGCGACCGTGACCGACCTGGACGGTGAACAATCCGGCCAGGCCGTCGAGGTAGCGCCGTCCGCCGTCGTCCCAGATGTGGGCCCCCTCACCGCGCACGATCACCGGGACGTGCCCGGAGCCCTCGGCGAACGAGGAGTGGCGGGTGAAGTGCATCCAGAGGTGGTCGCGGGCGCGGTCGGCGAGCCGGTCCGGCCCCGGTTCGGCGAAGGCCTGTGGCGTGATGGTCATCGGGTTCCCCAGTTGTAGAGCTGCTTGCGCAGCCGCAGATAGACGAAGGTCTCGGTGGTCCGAACGCCTGCGATCGAGCGGATCTGCTCGACCAGGAGGCTGAGCAGGTGGTCGTCGTCCTCGCAGACCACCTCGATGAGGATGTCGAAGGACCCGGCCGTCACCACGACGTAGGACACATCGGGCAGTTCGGCCAGCGCGTCGGCGACGGCGAGCATGTCGCCGTCGACCTTGATGCCGATCATGGCCTGGCGGCTGAACCCGATCTGCAGGGGATCGGTCACCGCCACGATCTGCATGACGCCTGAGTCGAGCAGCCGCTGCACCCGCTGGCGCACCGCGGCCTCCGACAGGCCGACGGCCTTGCCGATGGCCGCATAGGGCCGCCGACCGTCCTCCTGCATCTGCTCGATGATGCGTTTGGACGTCACGTCGGGGGGGGCGGGCGGGGCGGCGGATCGATCAGACCTGGGTGTCACCCCTCGATCTTCACCTCAGGTCCGGGCAATGGCAAGCGATTTCGTTGCGAGATTGGCATTTTGGCATGGAAATCGACATAGATTCCGGCTCCGCTCTGCCGGTTTTGTCGATCTGGGACTACAGTCGGCTCCGACGACGCCGGCCGTGGGACACCGCGCGCCGATCAGCACCGAGGAGGATCCGTGAGCACCTCCGCGCTCAGGCGACTGCGCAACTTCGTGGACGGCGACTACCGCGAGCCCGCTGCGGAGGCCCGCAGCGACGTGGTCGATCCCTCGACCGGGCGTTCCGTGGCCTCGGCGCCGATCTCGTCCGCCGCCGACGTCGACGCCGCCTACGCCGCCGCCGCCAGGGCCTTCGAGGGCTGGCGGGACACCACGCCGGGCCAGCGGCAGCGGGCCCTGCTGCAGATCGCCGACGCGATCGAGGCCCGCGCCGACGACCTGGTGAGGCTGGAGGCTCAGAACACCGGCAAGCCGTTGGCGCTGACCGCCGGCGAGGAGCTCCCGCCGATGGTCGACCAGATCCGATTCTTCGCCGGCGCGGCCCGGGTGCTGGAGGGTCGGGCGGCCACCGAGTACCTGGCGGGGCACACCTCGTGGGTGAGGCGCGAGCCGATCGGGGTGATCGGCCAGGTGACGCCGTGGAACTATCCGATGATGATGGCGGTCTGGAAGATCGCCCCGGCGCTGGCCGCGGGCAACACCGTGGTGCTCAAACCGAGCGACACCACCCCCGAGACCACGTTGCTGCTGGCCGAGATCGCGAGCGAGTTCCTGCCCCCGGGCGTCCTCAACGTGGTCACCGGCGACCGCGACACCGGCCGTCCGCTGATCGAGCACCCCACGCCGCAGATGGTCGCGATCACCGGGTCGGTCCGCGCCGGGGCGGAGGTGGCCGGCTCTGCGGCGCGCGCGGTCAAGCGGGTCCACCTGGAACTGGGCGGCAAGGCGCCGGTCGTGGTCTTCGACGACGCCGACGTCGCGGCGGCCGCCGAGGCCATCGCGGTGGCCGGCTACTTCAACGCGGGGCAGGACTGCACCGCCGCCACCAGGGTGATCGCCCAGGCCGGGGTCCACGACGACTTCGTCGCCGCGCTCGCCGAGCAGGCCCGCGGCAGCAGGGTGGGCATGCCGGACGACGAGGACGCCCTGTTCGGCCCGGTCAACAGCGCCGGTCAACTGGCCCGGGTCAGCGGCTTCCTCGAGCGACTGCCCCACCACGCCAGCGTGGTGGCCGGGGGGAACCGGGTGACCGCGCTCGGCGACGGCTACTTCCTCGAACCCACCGTGGTGTCGGGGCTGCAGCAGGACGACGAGGCGATCCAGAACGAGATCTTCGGTCCGGTGATCACGGTGCAGTCCTTCGCCGACGAGGCCGAGGCGCTGCGCATGGCCAACGGCGTCGAGTACGCCCTGGCCTCATCGGTGTGGAGTTCCGACTTCGGCCGCGCGATGCGGATGTCGCGCTCGCTCGACTTCGGCTGTGTGTGGATCAACACCCACATTCCGCTGGTCGCCGAGATGCCCCACGGCGGTTTCAAGCACTCGGGGTACGGGAAGGATCTGTCGATGTACGGGCTGGAGGACTACACACGGGTCAAGCACGTGATGGCGAACATCGAGGCCTAGGGCCTTCGGGGTGACATCACACGCCGTGCTCGGCGCCGAGCGCCCGCCGGTGTCACCCTTTGGACCACCGGTCCGGCACGGCGGGTTCGTCGTCGAGCAAAGGATCCGTGGTCGGGGCGGCGGCCCGCCATCGGGTCGGGTCTGCGCGGTGATCGTTGTCGAAACGCAACCACGTGGTGCGCCAGGCGACGGTCCCCGTGACATCATCCCGAAATCGGCCAGTATTACGATGCGTCACCTCCGAGGCAGGCTGCCCCACGGAAAGGACCTTGCACGATGACCAAGCGCCATCGCCCACCCCTGTCCCCCGAGGCCACCGAGGTGGTCAAGGCCATGCGCGGCGGCCGCCTCAGCCGGCGCTCGATGCTGGGTGCCGTCGGCGCCCTGGGCGCCGGTGCCGTGGTCGCCGCCTGCGGTACCTCGTCCTCGAACGGCGGCGGAACCGCCTCCGGT
>CAYYCE010000537.1:0-2829 GCA_964469635.1 uncultured Kineosporiaceae bacterium | reverse complement strand
GCGTCGCTGGCTGCTGGCGTGCCGGGGGTGCAGGTGTCGGTGACCTGGCCGCCGTTCATCCCGAACAGAACGTGCCCCCAGGCGGAGTCGGCGTCCAGCGGGGTGCAGGGACGGTAGGCCACGGTGATCAGATCGGCGAAGGCACCGGGACGCAGCACCCCGACGGGGCGGCCGAAGAACGATGCGCAGATCCTGGGGTTGTTCGTGAAGGTCAGTTCCACCGCCTGGCCGAACCCCATCGTCGGGTCGGCCAGGCGGTCGCTCTGCAGCACCTTGGCCACCTGCGCCGAGGCGAACATGTCGGCCGTGTAGGCGTCGGTGCCCAGCCCCACCCGCACCCCCCGCGCCAACATGTCGGCCACCGGGGCGAAACCCACCGCGTTGCCCATGTTGGAGTGCGGGTTGTGCACCACGGTGGTGTCGGTGCCGTGCAGGATCTCGTGCTCGCCACGATCGGTGTGCACGCAGTGGGCGGCGATGGTCTGCGGTCCCAGCATGTCGTGGTCGTCCAACCGCTGCACGATCCGCCTGCCGTACTTCGCCTCCGAATCGGCCTGATCGACCGCGGCCTCGGCGACGTGGACGTGGAATCCGCCGGGCAGCCCCTGCTTGGCGGCGCGCGCGGCGTCCAGGCTCGCCTCGGACAGCGTGAACGAGGCGTGCAGCCCGAACAGGCCTTTGACCAGGTCCTGCTCGCCGGTGTTGGCGGTGCGCATGAAGGAGGCGTTCTCCTGGACGGCGGCCGCCAGCACGGCGGGCCCGTCGCGGTCGGAGGCCTCGTAACACAGGCAGGACCTGATGCCCAGGCGCCGGGCGACGTCCGCGATGGTGTGCAGCGACCCGGTGACGGCGTTGGGGCTGGAGTGGTGGTCGAAGACCGTGGTCACCCCGTTGCGCACCGACTCGATGAACGTGGTGGCCGCGTTCAGCTCGACGTCCTCGGGCTCGAGCAGCCGGTCCAGCCGCCACCAGAGGTTCTCGAGGATCTCGGTGAAGTTCCGCGTCGGGAAGTGCACCGCCATGCCCCGGGCGTAGGCGCTGTAGGCATGGGTGTGCGCGTTGATCATCCCAGGCATGATCACCCGGCCGTCGACGTCGACCACCGCCTCGTCGGGGAACTCGGCGCGCAGCCCGGCCGCCGGCCCCACCGCGGTGACGGTCTCGCCGTGGACGACGACCGCGCCGTCCGCCACGAACGGGGCGTCGGGATCGTTGGTGACGACCGGGCCGCCGGCGACGATCACGAGGCGCCTCCGGCGAGGGCGTGGGCGGGCGCGAGCAGGTAGGCGTAGCGCTCCTCGAGCGCGGCGAGCACGCGCCGCATGTCCTCGGGCAGTTCGGGGTCGGAGCCGTCGCCGGGCCGTGTCGAGAGCCCATGATCACGGCGGAGGACGGCGCCGGCGGGGGTGCGCACGAGATAGCCGCCGTCGGGCAGTGGCAGGAAGCCGCTGTTGACCGAGTCGTCGAAGTCCTCCCTGGTCCAGAACACCGTGAGCTTGTCGCGGTAGGGCAGCCCGGCGTGCGGGCAGAAGGTGCCGCAGTTGCCGCACTCGTTGCACAGCCCGTCGAGGTGCACGATCTGGCGGGGGTCGGCGTAGCCGGGGACGACGACGGCCACGTTGGCCCGGTTGGGACACACCTCGGCGCACATCTCGCAGACCTCGTCACAGGTCAGACAGCGACCTCCCTCGCCACCGCCGTTGATCTCGGCGATCAGCAGGCCACGCCGCCGGGCCACCGCCCCGTCACCGTTCCCCGGGCGGGCGCCGGCCGGCGGCGGGACGTCGAAGTCGGCTGTCATGCCCTCGGCCGCCAGGATCGCCCGCACCGCGGTCCTGGCGTCGCTCATCGCCCGCACGATGGTGTCCGGGCCGATCCGGCCGTCCCCGACGACGTACACCCCCGGGACGGAGGATTGGTGGTCCGCGTCGAGCCGCACCCGGCCGCGCTCATCCAGGGCCAGGCCGTTGGCCGTGTAGCCGCCCGTCTCCACCGTGGCGCCGGTGGCCCCGACGACGGTGTCGAAGGGAAGATCCACGAACGAGTTCCGGCCCGTCACCGACCGCCGTCCGCCCGCATCGACGGCGGCGAGCGCCATCTGCTCGCAGCGCAATGTGGTCCCGTCGTAGGCGATCGGGGCCAGCAGTTGCAGCATCCTCAGACCCTCGGCCCGCACCGTGTCGACCTCGTGCTGGGTGGCGGGCATGAACGGCTCGGTGCGGCGGTAGACCAGCACCGCCTCCTCGACACCGGGGGCCCGGGCCGCGGTGCGCACGCAGTCCATGGCGACGTCCCCGGCCCCGATCACGGCCACCCGCCGCCCGAGCGACCGGCTGCCGCCCTCGTTGACGGAGTTCCACAGGAGGTCGAGGGCGTCGACGACCAGCTCTCCACCCTCGCGCACCGGGATCTGGCCGTGCCCCCACGAGCCGGTGGCCACGATCACGTGAGCGAACCGCCGCCGCAGCTCGTGGACGGAATAGTGCGGGTCGCAACCGAAATGGAACCGGACTCCGTGGGCGAGGGCCATCCGGTAGTCGCGTTCGATCTGTTCGCGCTCGATCCGGAAGGTCGGGATGATGTACCCCACGATCCCGTAGGGGCCGTCGAGCCTCTCGAAGACGTCCACATCGATCCCGTTGCGCCGCAGGTAGAGTGCGGCGGCGATCCCCGCGGGTCCGGCGCCGATGACGGCCGCCCCGACGTCGGCGCGCGCGGGCGAGGGCCGGATGGCCGCGATGAAGTCGTCCTGGGCGGCGTCGGAGGCGAACAGCTTGACCCCGCGGATGTCGATCGGGGTGTCGTAATCGAGCCGGGTGCAGTGATCCC
>CAYYCE010000536.1:0-2844 GCA_964469635.1 uncultured Kineosporiaceae bacterium | reverse complement strand
CCCGGGGCCGGATCGGGTTCGAGATCGGCGGCCCGGCGGCAGAGTCGCACGTGCTCGGTCCGCAGCGCACGGTGATCGCGACCGGCTCGGCGATGGCCCGCCCGGACGTCCCCGGCATGGCCGAGACCAGGGTGCTCGACGCCCACACCCTGCTCGAACTGCCGGATCTGCCCGAGTCGGTGGTCGTCGTCGGCGCGGGGGCGCACGGCTGCGAACTGGCCCAGGGACTGGCCCGGTTCGGCGCCACGGTCACCCTGATCGATGCGGCGCCGCGGCCCGTCCCGGATCTGCCCGAACCGGCGGCCGAATCCGTCGTGCGAGCCCTGGTGGCCGACGGGGTGCGGCTGATCTGCGGTGCCCAGTTGGTCAAGGTGGCCCCGACCCTGGACGGCGGGGCCTGGGTCGGCACCGACACCGGCGGTGACGTCGCGGCCGAGGCCCTGGTGCTGGCCACCGGCCGCCGCCCGCGCACCCTGGGCATGGACCTGCGCGCCGCCGGGATCACCCTGACCCGCGGCGGCGCCGTCGACGTCGACGAGCGGCTGCGGACGGCGACCAACTCCGTCCTGGCCAGCGGGGAGGTCACCGGCCTGGCCGGGTACGGCACCGCGCCCGGGCCGATGGCCCGGATCGTCGCGGCCAACGTGGTCGGGCGCCGTCCCGGGCTGCGGTGGAACACGCCGGTCACCGCGCGAGTGGTGCGCACCGATCCCGAGGTCGTGGTGCTGGGCCGGTGCGAACCGGGTGAGGGGTTCGCGCTCGGTGAGGGCGAGGGGCCCTACCCGGAGACGTCGGCGCGGGTGGTGGTCGGCACCCCCGCGGGCCGTGGCCCGTTCGCCGGGCTGTCGGGTCTGGGCGGTTCGTCGGCGCGCAGCGTTCTCGGGGCCCTGCTCGTGGGGCCCGGCGCCGCGGAGTCGGTCGGCCAGCTCGTGCTGGCGGTCAACGCGGGGGTACCGGCGGCCTCCCTCGTGGACGTCGAGGCCCCCGAGGGAACGTGGACCGCCGCCATCCAGAACTGCCTCGCCCGGGCCCTCTCCGGCTGAGCCGATCGCCCGGACGGTCAGTTGGCCGGACCGGGATGCAGGTCCGGGTCCAGCGGCGGTGCGCCGTAGTCGGTGTCCCAGTCGAGGACGCCGCCGGTGGACAGCGCGCGCAGGTGGGTGACCGCGGCGGCGGCGTCGGGCCAGGCGGGATCGATCGAGCCCGGGGCGATCGGCGGTGTGAACCAGGTGGTGAGCGCCTCGGGCACCCGGTAGGAGGCGGCGAGGTCGCTGTAGAGCGGCAGCCGCGCGCCGATGTCCAGGCTCAGCTCGCGATACTGCCGCAGCGCCATGCGCATCCGGATCCAGCGGTACCGGTCGGTCTGGGTCTGCCCGGTGCCGGCGCCGTCGCTGCCGGTGAACCGCTCGCGCAGCGCCACCCCGCCCCGGTACCCGCGCAGCGCCAGCCGCAGGATCGTCGACCGGTTCATGAACAGCGGGCTCAGGGTCTCGACGCCGGTACCCCGGACCACCGCCATCCGTCCCCGGTAGCCGGGCGTGGTGGCCTGCACGGTGTCCCGCCAGTTCGTGACCGTCCCGCCCAGGGCGCCGAGGAAGGTCGAGGCGCCGCTCACCCGGCGCCACGGCCTGCTCCGGGGCGCCGCGTCCTGCTCCGGGACGTCCACCCATTCGGCGAACCGGCTGTCCGGGTCGGTGCGCAGCCCCTCCAGGGTGAGGGCGAACGTCGGCCAGCGGGGCAGCAGGGTGTCGAAGTGGTGCACGGGCATGGTGCCGGTCAGGTCGCCGTCGCAGAACCAGTGCACGCGGGGGACGAAGACGCTCGGCGGTGGGGGAGGCGGGGCCACCACGGCGCCGTAGCGGTCCTGCAGCGGCCCATGGGTCTCCACGTCGAGGGTGCAGAACGGGACGGCGCGCAGCAGACCGGGCAGCGACATACTCATCCGTACCGCCGCGGCGACCGGGAAGTCCCACGGTTCGGGCACCTCCTGCAGCAGCTCGCCGTCGTGGCGGGGGCAGGTCGACTCCCGTGCCTGCGCAGGGGAGTCGATGACCATCTGAGAGACCACTCGTGCCGGCAGCACGGCCGTCAGACAGCTGCGGCAGAACAGGAACCGGCTCCCGCCGTCCCGCTCGGCGCGCTCTGCCGCCACGAACGGCAGCGTGTACGGTCGGTTCTGGGAGATGTTCGTCGCGGTCAGCACCAGGTCGATGCACCGCAGCCCGGGATTGTCCGCAGCCCTGCGCAGCAGCGGAAGGTCCTCCGCGGTGATCGGTCCGAGCCGGCCGAGCCAGAGCTCGCCGAAGGTCAGGGCGGGACGACCCCGCTCGTCCAGGGCGGCCGAGAGACGCCCCGGAATCCCCGGTTCCTGACGGGGTTCCGTTGCGGCGGAAGGGATTCCGGCCAGGTCGTCGATGCGGTCGGTGACCCAGGTGGCCAGCGCCGGGACGCCGTCCGCGGCGGGGACGCCGACGAGCCGGTCCAACAGCGATCCCCGGTGCGAGGACGATCCGTCGCCGGTCGCGTCGACGAAATCCATGTCCGGCAGGCGGATTCCGGGGATCAGACCGAAGTGTTCGGCCTCCGCGTCGTCGCCGAGGTGACCGCGCAGGGTGACCAGGCAGCTGATGACGGCGGCGGCCAGGACCGCGAGCGCCAGGGTCCCCAGCACCGCGACCGATGTCAACAGCGCCAGCGGCAGCGGCAGCATCGGCGAGCGGATCATCGCGGCCGTGCTGCCGATCCAGGCGAGGACGGCCCCGAGCGCCACCAGGGTCGTGGCCACCCGGGCGGCCCGCCCGAACCCGGCGAACAGGCCGGCCAGCAGCGGGACCGCCCGTGCCC
>CAYYCE010000535.1:1386-2848 GCA_964469635.1 uncultured Kineosporiaceae bacterium | reverse complement strand
CTCGGCTGGCATCTCGTCGAACGGGCCGCCACCGGAGATGCCGGCGTTGTTGACCACGATGTCGAGGCGGCCGAACTCGTCGAGCGCGTGCTCGACGATCACCGCGGCACCGTCACCGATGACGCTGTTGTCGTCGGCGACCGCGATGCCACCGTCGGAGCGGATCTCTTCCGCCGCGTCGGCGGCCGCGGTCTCATCGGTGGCGACGCCATGGGTGGCCACCCCGGGATCGTTCACCAGGTCCATGTGTTCATTATGCATGAACACCTGATCTAAATGAACACGCGCCATCTCCACGGCGCCACCGCCCTGCTGGCCCACCAAGGACTAGGCCCCACCACCACGGGCGGGCACATCGCCGTCGGCGAGGCCATGCGCGCCCAGTTCCCCCGCGTCCCCGGACTGAGATCCCTCGACCCGCTCCACCCCGACGAAGCCCACGACGCCATCGCCGTCGCGAACGGGCTGCCTCACCAGCACCACCCGACTACTCGCCCTCGACGAACTCGGCGTGTTCTGAACCTGTTACAAAGCGCCCGCCCGAACCGACTCATCCCCCGCACCCGAACCCGCACGGCACCATTCTTCCCCGCGCCTTCCCCGCAGACGACCCAACCGGAACAGTCACCCACCCGCCGGTCCGCGATGTTTCCGCAGGTCACAGGCGGGGCACGCCCCAGGGCCCAGGGACACCAGCGATCCGTGGAACCGCTACCCTCACAGATACCCCAACCGGGTATTCGAGTGATTTGTCGCGACGACAAAGCCCCAGCCCAAAGATGAGTGTGGTTGCGCGGTCCTGGCCGATGGTGGGCAGAAGGGCGACCCTGGCCTCGCGGTTGGCGCAGCAGGGTCTTGATCTCGCGGGCGAGGTCGATGGACGCCTCGATCTCGACCTTGCGATTGGTCAGGCTCTCGACGTTGATGCCGAAGGGCAAACCAAGGCGGCGGCAGAAGACCAGGACACGGGCGTTGTTCGAGCATTCGTCGTAGGACTCGGTCAAGGGATCCTCGGCCCGCATGATCTCGGTGTGCAGCCAGCGAGGGACGTCGATCCCGAGCCACGACATGAGCTTGAGGACAGGAATGACTGTCCCGCTCCCGCGGTTGGGCTCGGCATGACGACTGTGGCGTTCTGGTTCGACCCTGTGTGCCCGTTCTGCTGGATCACGAGCAAGTGGCTGCGGATGGTCGCGGCGAGCCAGGACCTGAGCGTCGACTGGCGCTTCATCTCGTTGCGTCTGGTCAACCGGGACGTCGACTACGCCAGCCACTTCCCGCCCGATTACGAGCAGGGTCATACCATGGGGCTGCGGCTGCTGCGGGTCGCCGCCGCCGTTCGCGAGGGTGAGGGCCCGGCCGGAGTGGACGCCCTGCAGATGGCCTCCGGCGAGATGATCTTCGAGCGTGCGCCGGGGGAGGTGGACCGATCCCCCGGGGCTGAGCGGCAACTCGTCGAAAG
>CAYYCE010000535.1:0-1376 GCA_964469635.1 uncultured Kineosporiaceae bacterium | reverse complement strand
GCCGGACTGCCGACCTCCTACGCCGACGCCCTGGACGAGGAGGCCCGCGACGGGCTCATCCAGGCCGAGACCGACCGGGCGCTGGAGTTGACCGGCAGGGACGTCGGCACCCCGATCCTGCAGGTCGACCCGCCGCACGGGCCGGCCCTGTTCGGGCCCGTCATCTCCCGGCTGCCCGAGCCCGACCAGGCGGTGGAGTTGTGGCAGCACGTGACCGCGCTGGCCCGCTTCCCCGGGTTCGCCGAGCTGAAGCGCTCGTTGCGCGAGGCACCGCGGTTGCCGGCCCTCGGGTACGTCCCCGGGGCCGAGCCCGAGGTTGAGGACTGGCGACAGGGCCGCCGGGCGAACGCCTAGACCAGGCACGCTATGCCTGCTGCCAGCGGCATTGTCCGGACGTGCCTGTCCAGATCGGCACTTGGATCCTCAGGTGCCAAGAGTCAGCATCAGGCTGTGGCGGTTGGACACCGTCGTCCTCTTCGATTGGCTCATGTCGGTCGATCTCAACGAGGTTCCGATCCGGCACCCAGCTGAGAAGCAGGCCCTGGCGGACCTGCTCACTCAGCTCGAGCACGAGACGGACGGCGCGAGAGTACCGGCCGCCTTCGCGGCAGAAGCGGACGTTCTAGCGATCCTTCCTCGACAGGCCTGACTCGACACGGTCCAGCACCCGCATTAGCAGATCGGCCAGTATGACGACCTCACTCGCCTCGGTTGGATCTTCGTAGTCAACCTGTCGATGACTTGGAGGATTCTTGAAAGTGCCAATCGCCCCAGCAAACAGCTCCATCATTCCAACTCGCTCACCTGCATCCAGAGTGGCATCCGCCAACGGTCCTTGACCTGCATAAACGCTGGAGCCGCCTGCGGGGTAGCAGAACATCGGCTTCGCATCGAAGGGCGGGTTCAACTTCCGCGGTGAGTGGAACCAGGGAACGCTGGGCTGGGTCTGTCCGAGGGCGTAGGTCGAAGGGTCCGGCGGCGGCTGCATCCAGGGCTGTGGATCCCACCGGAGGGGGACTCGCGGGGATGAGCGAGGATCTGCTACGCCTCTGCCCGGTCCGCCTTGGTGCCGGGGTCGACCGGGCGGTGTGCGTAGGGGAACACCCACCGGAACGCACTCATCGGCGCCCGTTGGCACCAGCACTCCGGACTGCAACCGCAGTGGCGCAGCCCGGCCGCCTCCAGCAGCCGCATCAGTGCCGCAAGGAGCAGATAGCCGGCGAGGAGCGGCCTGAGCAGGCGCATCCTCGCAGCCTACCCGCGTTCAGAAACCGGGCAAGCAGATGGCAGCCCGGTGATCACCTTCGGCCGGCCAGGTCCTCCCCTCACGCCCATCCAGCCAACCAAAGGACCGCTGACCAGGGACAAGTGGGGGC
>CAYYCE010000534.1:0-2848 GCA_964469635.1 uncultured Kineosporiaceae bacterium | reverse complement strand
GCCCGGAGCCAGCGCTGACGGCCGGGGTGGAGCACCCGCCGTTGACCCAGCTGCACCGCCGGCTCGCCCCAGCGCGGCGCCGCCGTGCTGGGGTCCACGGCCGTCATGGCGTCGGCTGCGGGGCGGTGGCCGCCACAGAGATGAGCGTGAGGCCGAGGTCGCGGATGCGCGCGAGGGTGCCGTGCAGCTCGGCCTGGTCGGTCACGGCGCCGGTCAGAGTGGTGGTGCCGTCCGGGTCGTGGGCCAGGACCAGGCCGAACGACGCCGCCCAGTGCGGGTCGAGGTGCCCGGCGACCCGGATGACGTAGGCGGCCGGCCACCCGCGGGGCGAGGCGGTGGTCACGGGGTGCCCGCCGCGGTCAGAACGGCCGGGCGCGTGGGTCGCGCGTGACGGTGGATGACAGCCTCGGCAACGGCCAGGTTGACCAGCCAGGCGGCGCCCAGGCTCAGGTCCTTGGTGAGCACTCCGTGGCCGAAGACCGCCGGTCCGAGGGTCAGGGTGAGCGTCTGGGTGCCGGCGGCGAGGGCGATGGCGTAGCCCCGCGTCATCCAGGCCTGGTGGGTGAGCACGTCGCCGCGGCGGATCGCCGAGACGCCGAGCACGATGCACGCGGCCAGGGCCGAGCCGAAGACGATCCGGAAGAGGAACGCCAGCTCACCGGTGCCCGGCTGGCGGGCGTAGAAGAGCGTCATCCACAGGCCCGAGAGGGCGACCAGCAGGCCGAGGGCCACGATGGCCTTCCCGGCCGTCCGGTGCCAGCGCGGGTGGCGGCGGCGCAGGCGTGAGGAGAACTGGAAGGCTCCGAGCACGGCGTACGGCACGGCGCCGAGCACGTGCACGACGACGGGCAGGGGTGAGGCCGTCATCCGGGGGTTGGCGGGCAGCAGGAGAGGGCCGCCGGCGAGCTCGACGAGTCGCAGTGACCCGGCGACGGCGGGGATGACCACCAGGGCCACGGGCGCGAAGGGCACCCACCCGGTCGGCCGGGCCGACCGGGTGCGGCGTGCGGTGTGGGTGGTCATCGGGTTCCGGCCGGGTCGAGCTCCGCGGTGGCGACACCGGATGCGGGATCGGTCTCGGCGGAGCGCTGCTCGCGCCACAGCGACCAGCCCAGGCCGATCATCGCGATGCCGTTGGCGACGGCGAACAGGCGCTGGTTGACCATCGGCAGGAGTGGGATGGTCATGGTCGCCACGGCGGCGACGGCAAGCAGGGCGGCGGCCCAGCGGGCGAGCACCCGGGCTCGGAACAGGGCGATCCCGAACACCAGCCCGCCGAGGAGGTAGCCGGCGGCGACGAGCATGTTCAGTGACCTGAACAGGCCGAGCTCGGCGGTGGAGGTGCTGTTGGTGGCGACGGCGATCACGCCGTCGACGTACTCGGGGGCGCTCTGGGCAATCGTGGGGATGACGACCAGGGCGATGGTCTCCAGGCACAGCATGGCCAGGTATCCCAGGCTGAAGAGCAGGTAGCCGACCAGTCCGAGCAGTCCGGTCTGGCGTACCTGGCGCAGGTACATCCCGGCGATGCCGGCCAGAGCCAGGGTGGCCATGGCGACCTTCATGCCCTGGCGTACCGTCCACTCGGTGCTCTGGACGAAGTCGAGGGTGATCTCGGGGTGCTTGATCTGGACTGCGATGAACAGCGTTCCGGCTGCGACGGCGGCCAGGCCGGCGGTCCGGGTCAGGGTGGTGGTGGTGGCGATCGGCATGTCGGCCTCCGTGGGCTCGGGTGTCCCCAGCGGGTGTGCCGGGGAACTGGATCGGAACCTACGAAGTGACCTGGTGATCCGGCATCACACGATGATGTGACCTGCAGGGTGATTTCCCCACCGGCGTCAGGCGGCTCGGCGCGACAGGAGCCGCGTCCGCGCGCGGTGCAGCCGGGGCATGATCCCGTAGATCACGATCGGCACGGCGATGGTGGCGAGCACGAAGGTCCGCAGGACCGGCCCCGCGTCGGTGAGCCAGGGGCCGATCGACAGGTTGAGCACGGTGAGGGTCGGGAAGACCGCGATCCAGATCATGAGTGCTAGCTGGTGCTTGGTCGGCGGTCCTGCGGGCTTCGGTGCGGCCGGGTGTGCGGGAGTCGTTGGGTCGCCGTGAGGGGAGGGCTGTGTGTTGGGCATGGCGAGCTCCTTGGGTGCGTGAGATGGGTTGCGGCAGAATGACGCTGGACCCGTGGGTCCGGGGAAGGTGAGGTTCAGAGGGGGAGTCCGAGCCGGAAGTTCGTGACGGCGATGGGGAGGTCCTCGTCGACCAGGTCGTTGTTGAGGGCGATGGCGGCTGCTGAGCCCTCGCCGGCTGCGGTGATGACCTGAGCGCGTGGGTTGACCGCGTTCCCGGCTGCCCAGACGCCGGGGACGCTGGTGCGACCGGTGGCGTCCACGGCCACCCAGCCGTTGTCGTGGGTCGCGCAGCCGAGGTCGATGAGCAGTGTGTCGTGGGGGACGAAGCGGGGCCGGACGAACACGGCGGCTCGGGGTATCACCTGACCGGTCACCAGCTCGACCCCGGTGAGGGAGTCGTCCTCGACGACGAGGCGGGCGACCGGGGTGTCGACGACGCCGATGGCGCGTGCGGCGAGCTGTTCGCGCTGCATCGCCGTGAGGGGGTCTCCGTTGGCGAAGTAGACGACGTCGCGGGACCACTGACGGATGAGGTGGGCGTGCGCGAGCGCTTCCGGCGAACCGCCGAGAACGCCCAGGGGCTGCTCCCGGACCTCGTGGCCGTGGCAGTAGGGGCAGTGGAGCAGGTCTCGGCCCCACCGTTCGCGCACCCCGGGGAGGTCAGGGACGTCGTCGCCCAGACCCGTGGTGACCAGCACCCGGCGGCTCCTGAGCGTGGA
>CAYYCE010000533.1:0-2858 GCA_964469635.1 uncultured Kineosporiaceae bacterium | reverse complement strand
TGTACGTCCTCGGGCAGCTGTTCCAGTACTCCCTCGCGTCGTCGATGGTCCACGGCGTGGGTCTCGACGCCGCCTACCTGGCCGCCCACCTGGCGGCCGCGAGCCCCGACCCCCGGAGGCTCGCGACGTTCCGCCGGTAGGCGACGCGCTCGCCCCTCAGCCCTTCACCAGCGGTCGCAACGCCTCGCAGGCCATCGCGACGGCGCCTGTCACGTGCCCGTTGGCGACCATGTTGAACACGAACCCGTCGACGCCCGCGTCGAGCACCCTCCGCCGTGCGGCGTCGCTCGCTGGTCGTCCACGACCACAGCGGTTGGCCGACAACGCCGACGTGGCTAGGGTGGGGCGCACTCGTGGCGACGTTGCCCCGGGAGGCGACATGAACCGATGGCGCACCACGGTCGGGCTCGCGGCAGTACTCCCCGTGCTCCTCTGGACGGCCGGCGGCCTCGAGGCACACGCTGCCCAGAACAGCACCACCCCGACCCAGACAGCGGACTCCGGGTACGAAGAGCTGGGCACCTTGATCCGTGCCTTCGCCACCGGGACCGAGCACGGTGGCGTCTTCACTGCCGGCCCGGCGACCGCGTCGCCCGAGCCGCTCAGCCCGTGGGGCGGGTCGTCGCTGCTCCCGCCCGAGACGCTGCAGCCCTGGGTGGTCGACTCGACGTTCCAGCTCCTCGTCAACACCGGGACCGCTCCGGTCGAAGCAGCCGCACCCGTGGACGTCAAGATCGTGCGCGGCGCCACGCTGGTCGGCGGCGGGCAGGCGGCGTACCTGCCGCCGTTCGACCCCTCGACCACCGTCACCGACCTGGCCGGAGTCCTCGATGCGTCCGGAGCCACCGGGTCGGGAGACGTGCTCGTCATCCCGCCTGCCGGCGACGCACCAGCGTTCACCGGCGGACCGGTGTTGGTGCGCGGGGGGCACTTCGCGGGGGACGTCCCTCCCGAGTGCGGCTCGGACGCCGTCATCGAGCTCGGCTTCGCCGACGCGGTGTCCGGCGCACCGCCGTGGAAGCCTGCCCCCGCCTTCCCCAACGACCTGTTCACGGGCGCGTCGCAGGCCACCGTCACGCGCTGCGAGCAGGGCCGGTGGCAGCCCGCAGAGCTGCTCGTCAACACCGGCAGCGGCTTCGCCTCGACACCGACCGGCACCGTGACGGTCATCGGTCCCGCCGGCTTCGTCCAGCTCCAGCCGGCCCTAGAGATCGGACCCCTCGAGGGCACCCGCACGTTCTCGTTCCTCACCACCGCCGCCCACCCCTACCAGGCGGACACCACCGGGTTCTTCGCGCTCCCAGCGTTCCCCGGCCTCGCACCGCCGACCGGGCAGGCGCTGATGGGTGACCCGTTCGCGGGGTTCGCGACTCCCCCGGATATTGCCAGCGACGGCTTCGCGCTCCCGCTCGAGCTCAGCTCGGGGACCTGCTCACCGCAGACCGCGACGCACGACGCGGTCCTCTACGGCGGGATCACCAACGGCGGCGACACCGGCACGTTCACACCGCTGCCCCTCGCGACCGGCGAGGCGTGGAGCCTGCTACCCGACGTGAACAGCTACACCTTCGTGCTTCTCCAGCACGACACACTGCAGGCCAGCCGCGCCACGGTCGCGTTCGATCCCCAGAAGGCCGTGCTCGAAGGCCTCCCGTCCTACGACTCGCTGCTCTCCGGTGAGTACGCCGCCGACCGGTTCGTCATGGATCTGACCTCGCAGATCGGCGAGACGCCCGCGACACCCATCGAGCTGACCGGCCCCGGCGCCGGCTCCATCGCGACCTACACCCTCGACCTCGCCGGCGGGACCGGGACGTACGCCTACGAGTCCGACACAGGCCCGTGCACCTGGGACGTGCGCTTCCCTCCCGCCAAGGACCTCCAGGCGAAGCTGACCGCGTACTCCTACGGGCCTCTGGTCCTCGACCTCGCAGGTTCCGGCGCAGCGCCGGACGACGCGAGCGGCCCCGCCGGATCCTCTCCGACGGGCCCCACCCCGCTGTGGCCGTGGATCTTCCTCGGCACCGGCGTGGTCGCCCTCGGCGGCGGCGCCCTGCTGCGTCGGCGCGGACCCCGGCCGGCAGCGGCCGGAGCGACGGCCCCCGTCGCGACACCGCCCCCGGCGACCGATCCGAACGCCGACGGCTTCATCTACGAGGCGTTGGCGGGTCTCGGCGGGGCCCCGACCACGGTGAGCCCGGCGGACTCCGACCACGCCTGGGAGGTCGCGAGGGGGCCCGAGCTGCGTGCCCAGCGACGGATCGCCTCGACGCAGGCGCACATCCTCGCCGGGTGGTCGTCGTGGTACGGCCGGTTCAAGGCGGCGGCGCTCCGGTTCGCCGGGTCCTACGTGCGCGCCTGGCAGGGCAGCGACGGCTTGCGCACCCTGCAGTCCGACTGGCAGGTGAGGGTGATCGCCGCGCGAGCAATCGATCTCGCCGCAGGCCTGATCATGCTGGTGCGTGGCGCGTTCCAGCTCGGCCGGGGCGTGACCGGATGGTGGCGGGCCCGCACCGCGGCCCGGCTGGCGGCCCGGTCGGCCGAGGAGGTGCTGGCGATGCGGCGCGCGGCGGAGGCGGCCCTCGAGGCCAGCCCGGAGCTGACCCGGTTCGCCGACGGATTCATGGGCGCGGGCCGCGCCGGTCTGAAGATGTACCGGGACGAGCTCGTCGAAGCGATCATGTGGGGCCAGGAGGCCGGGGTCGACGCCGTGGCAATCATGACGCAGCGGCTCGAGGAGGTCCGCGACCTCCCGATCGCCGCCGCGAAGAAGCTCGATGCGGTCCGAGAGGCCGTGATCGGTCCGGCGGCCGCCGCGCTGGGGCTGGTCGAGGCCACCCCCGCCGTCGCCGACGCCG
>CAYYCE010000532.1:0-2877 GCA_964469635.1 uncultured Kineosporiaceae bacterium | reverse complement strand
AGGCAGTGGCTCTCTACCGCAACACGGACGTCGCGCCAGACGCTCCGAAGACGCTTGACGAATAGCGCTGGACGGTACCGGTAGTCCACCGATCTGGTACCGCTGTTCGGAGCAGGCGGTACCGGCGGTCGTGGCTGGGCGGGCGGCCCCGTCTGGTTCGCCCGGGGGGCCGCCCGCGTGGTGGGGCTACTCCCAGTAGGTCTTGCTGGTGCGGGCGTGTTCGTGTCGGCGTTTGCGCATGTCGATGTCGCCGAGGTTGATTGTGCGGGCTCGGTTGGCGAGCCGGTTGACGATGGAGTCGGCGGCGATGCGGTCGGGTAGTTCGGCGACCCAGTGGGCGGGCCCGGTCTGGGAGGCGATCATCGTGGGGAGCCGGTGGTCGCGGTTGGCCAGGATGGCGAACAGGTCGGCGGCGGCGTCGTGGTCGATGCCGACGGTGAGGAAGTCGTCGATGACGAGCAGGTCGACGTTGGACAGCTCGTTGAGGAGCTGCTGGTGGGCGATGGCATCGGATCGGGCGATGATGAGGCGTCGGGCGAGGTCGTCCATGCGGGCGTAGGTCACGGTGTGTTCGTTGTGGCAGGCCGCGAGCCCGATCGCTGATGCCAGGTAGGTCTTCCCGCCGCCGGTGGGCGAGATGATCAGCAGGTTGACGGGGTCGGCGCGCCAGTCGTGTTCGGCGTAGCGGCGCATCCGGACTGGGGTGACCCCACGTCCTTCGTGGTAGTCGATCTCGGCGATGGTGGCCTCGGGGATCGGGAAACCGGCGGCGCGGATGAGTTTCTCGATCTTGTTGACCCGCCGTGCTTCCAGGGCATCGTCGACCGCGGTGAGGAACAGTCGCTCGGGGGTGAGGTCGTCGTTGGCCTCATCGCGGATGAGTTCCTCGAAGCGGGTCGCGACGTGGGTGACGCGCAGGGCACGGAACTTGTCGTAGTCGACGCTGGTGAAGCTCACCGCACTGCCTCCTGACCGCCGTTGTGCCCGCCGTGCATGTCGGGACGTGGTGGGCTGAGTTCGTAGTGCGAGGCGTCGCGGACGTAGACATCGGGCCCCAGGTCGGCCACACCACCACCACCGCTGCTGGTGCTGCCGCCGCTGCCGCCGCTGGTGGTGCCGCTGGTGGTGGTGGCACGTTTCCTGGTCGAGGGCGCCGGGGTGATCGCGCGGGGCTTCTTGGTGTCGGAGTTGATCGCGGCCATCAGCCGTTTCAGCGTCGTGTAGGTGGCCTGCGCGCCGTTGTTGAGGAGCTCTTGGCAGGCGGCCTCGAGCCGTAGCCGGTTGGCCTTGCCGAGCCCGGACAGGATGTTCTGACAGTCCAGGTACCCCTGGGCCTCGATCGCGTGACGGTCCAGGATCTGCTCGATCACGGTCACGGTCGCGGGCCCGAAGGAACGTGCCCGGTCGGTGAACCAGCGCCTGGACCACAGTCCGTCGATGCCCTGGTGCTGGGGTGGGACGTGCTCGGCCAGGGTGGAGTACTGGCCCTTCCTGCCGTTCAGCCGGGGGTGCTCGCACACCAGGTCGTGGCCCTGGAAGATCGTGACCCGGCTCGAGGTGAGCCGGACCCGCAGCATCTGTCCGGCCAGCCGGTAGGGCACCGAGTAGCGCTGGTAGTCGCAACTGACGTGGTAGTTCCGTCCGGCCTTGACCTCCTTCCACTCGACCTCCTCGAATCGAGTGGCCGGCAGCGGGCCGAGCAGCGGCTGCTCGGCCTCGGTGAACTGTTCCCACCGGGTGGTGCCGTCGGCGCGGCGTAGAACGTGGTTGATCTCCCAGACGCGTTCCTCGATGGCCTCGTTCAGCTCGGCCAACGTCGTCCAGGTCTCACCTTCGAGGTAGCCGATGACCCGCTTGTTCACCACGTTGACCGCGTTCTCGGCCGCGGCCTTGTCGCGGGGCTTACGCGCCCGTGCCGGGACCACCGCGGTCTGGTAGTGGTCGGCCAGCTGCTGGTAGCGGGCGTTGACAACCCGCTCGGCCTCGCCCCGGTGCCGCTGGTGGGTCGAGGTCCTCGGGTTGTCCGGGACGACGATCTGGGTGACCCCACCGAAGTGGCCGAACGCGCGGGCATGAGCATCGAGCCAGGCCGGCGACTTCATGTCCAGGTAGGCCCGGCAGAACAGCACGCCGGAGCAGGGCAGCACCGCGACGAACAGCACCGCCCGGGCGACTTCGCCGCTGGCGGCGTCGACCACCTCGATGGTGTCGCCGGCCCAGTCGACCAGCATCGCCCGCCCCGGTTCGTGGTGCAGCGTGGCGACCAGGTCGTTGGTCCGGACGTAGTCGGCGAACAACGCGCAGAACTGGGCGTACCCGTACCTCCTCGACCCGCTGACCCCGGAGGCTGCGACCCCGGAGGCTACGACTCCCGACCCCGCGGCGCCAGCGTCTGCGTAGCGGCGCCAGGCCATCAACAGCGTGAAGTGCCGCTGAGCCCTCATCGCCGCGAACACCGCCGCCCAGTCGGGCTGGACGTAGCCGGCCGAGACCAGCCGCCGCCCGTCGGGGAACCACTCGGCCAGGTCCTCCTCGCCGACAACGGTCGCCGTGGTCACCCCACGCTCGTCGATCACCTTCTTGACCCGCGACACATCTCGTCGCGAGCACCCAGCGACCTCGACGATCTCGCTGTAGCTACGACCCTCGAGCACCAACTCCAGGATCCTGCGAATGTTGGCCAACACCTGCCACCCTTCGATCAACGCGGCAGCGCTCGATGCGCCACCGTCCGACCGAACAGACAACCGGGCCGGTACCACCTACCCAGAACCGCAGTACCAACTGCGTGGACTACCGGTACCGCCTGGCCCTATGCGCCAACGCTGGACGACGCCTTCAAGGTCGGCGAAGCCGCCTTGAAGGCGAAGAGGGTCG
>CAYYCE010000531.1:0-2879 GCA_964469635.1 uncultured Kineosporiaceae bacterium | reverse complement strand
CGGTGTTCCCTACGTGGTGATGCACTGGCGCGGGCCGAGCACCGTGATGGAATCGCGGGCCGAGTACGGCGACGTGGTCGCCGACGTCCGCGACGAACTCGCCCGGCGGGTCGAGGCTCTCGTCGGTGCGGGTGTCGATGCGCGGCAGCTGATCCTGGACCCGGGGCTCGGCTTCGGCAAGCGGGCGCACCACAGCTGGCGGCTGCTGGCCCATCTGGATGCGCTGCTCGCACTCGGCCGTCCGGTGCTGATCGGAAGCTCCCGCAAGCGGTTTCTCGCCGAGGTGGTGACGGACCGCGACGGCGCCGTCGAGGGGCCGGCCTCGCCCAGGGAGCGCGACGGAGCGACCGCCGCCACCTCGGCGCTGGCAGCTGCGGCCGGCGTCTGGGGGGTCCGGGTCCATGAGGTGGCGGATTCGGCCGATGCGGTCCGGGCGGCGGCTCGATGGGTCGGTGCCCGGTGACGGCCGGCTCCCTCCGGCCCGCCGGCAGGCCGCCGGCCGCCGAGGACGGTCACGAGCTCGACGTGATCCGGCTCGAAGGATTGCGGGTCAAGGGGTTTCACGGTGTCCTCGAGAGTGAGCGGCGCGAGGGGCAGGACTTCGTGGTGGACGTCGCCCTGCGGCTCGACACCCGCCCCGCCGCCGCGCTGGACGCTCTCGACCAGACCGTCGACTACGGCGCCCTGGCGGTCGGGCTGGCCGACGTGGTGCGCGGGGAGCCGGTGAACCTGCTGGAGCGGTTGGCGCAGCGGCTGGCCGATCGATGCCTGGCCGAGCCGAGGGTGGTGGCCGTCGACGTGAGGGTGCACAAGCCGGACGCGCCGATCCCGGAGGACTTCGCGGACGTGTCGGTCGGCATCCGCCGTACCCGTCAGAGGCCGGTCGACGCCGTGTTGTCCCTCGGGGCCAATCTCGGTGAGCGCGAAGCGACTCTGCGTTCGGCGGTGGCCCGGCTGCAGGCGCTCGACGGCGTGCGGATCACCGGGCTCTCGGCGGTGGTCGAGACCGAGCCGGTGGGGGGTCCGGATCAGGGCGACTACCTCAACGCCGTCGTGCGGATCTCGACCACGCTCTCGCCGTTCGTCCTGCTGACGGCCTGCTCCCAGATCGAGCTCGATCATGGCAGGACTCGTGACCTCCGTTGGGGGCCGAGAGCTCTGGACATCGACATCATCACCTACGGCGATCTCGTGACCTCGACGCCGACGCTGGAACTGCCCCACCCGAGGGCGGCCGAACGGGCCTTCGTGCTGCTGCCCTGGGCCGGGCTCGATCCGGCCGCCGAGCTTCCCGGCGTCGGCCGGGTGGCCGACCTGGCGGCGCGGATCCCTCAGGGGCAGGGCGTCCGGCCGCGTCCGGACGTGCAGCTCGGCGCCCCGGCGGGGTCCTGATGCGATCGACCCGGATTCCCACGCTGCTGGCGTTGGCGGTGCTCGCCGCACTGATCGGCTGGGTGGTGCTGGACGGGGTGCAGCGTCGCGGCATCGACCCGTTGCCGGTGCCCTGGACCGCGCCGGTCGGGCTGCTGGTCCTCGCGGGGATCGTGCTCACGGCCGGGCGGGAGGTGCGCCGCTGGGTGGCCGGCCTCCGGCGGCAGCGGGTCCACCCGCTGACCGCGGCGCGGATCGCCGTCCTGGCCTCGGCCGCCAGCTACGTGGGTGCGCTGCTGAGCGGGTGGTACACCGCGCAGGCGGTGGTGATCCTGCGCGCGCTGGTGGGCGACAGGCGCACCCTGTTCTGGTCGGCGGTGGCCAGCGCCGTGGCGGCGCTGGTGCTCGCCGCCTCCGGCCTGCTCGCGCAGCGGTGGTGCCGGCGTCCGCCCGACGAGGAGGAGTGAGCCCGCCACTGGTTCACGGGGGCGTTCAGAGCGTTACTCATGTGACTGGTGAAACCAGTGGTTTTTGGCCGGGCACGTAGGGTAACTGGCCTGGTGAACCGCCTGTGGCGCCGCGGGCAAGCCCTGTTCGGGCGTCTGATCAGCGGCGCTGTCGCCGGCAGGGGGGCAGGGGAGTTCTTCCGTGACACGCCGGTGTGTCGGGCCCTGGTTACCGGATGTGAGGGCGTTCTCCCCCTAGGCTCGTGCGCCGTGAAGGGACGGCACACCTCGGGAGATGACGGACGGCGCCGGGCGGTCGACGCCCGCCAGGCGGCGATGGCGGCGGCGCCCGTGGCCGCCCTGCTGATTGCCGTGGGCGCGGGTGGAATCGGGTTGGCCACAGGCCGTGCGGACCTCGCCGCATCCGGCGTGGCGGCGGCGACCGCCGGTGTCGCCGTCGAACAGGCCAACTCCCGCGCCGCCCGCCGTCGGCTGCGCCGGGACCGGCGGGAGACACGGGGCCGGCTGCGCGACCTCGAGGCGGCCCTCGCCGAGGCCCGGCGGGAACTCGAGAAGGCACCGTCGGTGCTGCGCCCAAGCCCCCCGCCGCCACCGATCACGGGCCCGCTGCCCTTCGTCGACGCCTTCGACCGTGCCGCGGCACCGGCCACGCCGCGCTCGCTCCCGATCCTGACCGCCAACCGGCGGGGACTGCAGTCCTGCGCGCCGGGCCTGCCCGGAATGCCGATCCCCGCCGTCTCGGCGCTGCCTGCGCCGGCCGCGATGAGTGCCTTCCCGGTCCAGCGTCCCCCGGCCACCCCGATCAGCGGGCTGCAGCTTCCGCCCCGGTCCGATCCCTCGCTGCCCCGGCTCGAGCCGGGGCCGGCCACACCGGTGCTGACGACCACGGGAGTGCCCCGGTTGGCCCCTGGACCCAGCGAGGAGCTCTCCACCCCGGCCGAGGGCGTCGGCCGGGTCGGCTCCGGGCGTCACACCGGCTACGGCAGGCATGCGGTGACCCGTCCGGGCAGCGACCTGGTCGTCGCCGCCGGGACCCTCGAC
>CAYYCE010000530.1:0-2880 GCA_964469635.1 uncultured Kineosporiaceae bacterium | reverse complement strand
GGTGGACGACGTGCAGTCGCCGATCTCCGGGCTGATCGTGCACCGGGCGCACGTCGTCGACGGCGAGGTCAAGGTCGGTGCCGGCGTCCGGGCCACGGTGGACACCGAACGGCGCAAGGCGATCAGCCGTTCGCACACCGCGACCCACATGGTGCACAAGGCGATCCGGGAGGCACTGGGCGACACGGCCACCCAGGCCGGGTCCGAGAACTCCCCGGGCCGGTTCCGGTTCGACTTCCACGCCGCCGCCGCGATGCCCGCCAGCGCGCTGCGGGACGTCGAGGCGCGGGTCAACTCGCTGCTGATCGAGGATCTCGAGGTGCGCGCCGAGGTCATGACCCAGGATCAGGCCCGCAAGGCCGGGGCGATGGCCCTGTTCGGTGAGAAGTACGGCGACGAGGTCCGGGTGATCTCGGTGGGGGAGTGGACCCGGGAGCTGTGCGGCGGCACGCATGCGCCGACCTCCGGTCAGCTCGGGATGGTGCGGCTGCTCGGTGAGGGTTCCATCGGGTCGGGCGTGCGCCGGGTGGAGGCGCTGGTCGGGCTCGACGCCTACGACTTCGCCGCGCGCGAGCACGTTCTGGTCTCCCAGCTCACCGAGGCGCTCAAGGTCCGCCCCGAGGAACTCGGCGACCGGGTGGCCTCGCTGGTGGCCCAGCTCAGGGACGCCACCAAGGAGATCGATGCGATGCGCGCCGCCGGGGTGCTCGCGCGGTCGGCGGGCCTGGCGGCGGGCGCCGGCGACGTCTTCGGCGTCCAGGTGGTCGCCCACGACGTCGGCGAGGTGGCGGCGGACGATCTGCGTTCGCTGGCGCTCGACGTCCGGGGGAGGATCCCGGCCGACCGGCCGGCCGTGATCGCCCTGGTGGGAGCCGCGAAGGGTCGCCCGGTGCTGGTCGTGGCCACGAACGAGGAGGGCCGACGCTGGGGCCTGGCGGCCGGCGACCTGGTGAAGCGGGCCAGCGCCGTCCTCGGCGGCGGTGGCGGCGGCTCGGCCGAGATCGCCCAGGGCGGCGGCAGCGATCTGAGCAGGGTCGGCGACGCGCTGCGCCGCCTGGAGCACGCCGTCGGCGAGGTCGTCACGCAGCGGTGAGGCTCCGCTGGTGGCTCCCGGCGATGAGGCCGTGACGCGTCGCGGCGTGCGGCTCGGCGTGGACGTCGGGACCGTTCGCGTGGGCGTGGCGCGCAGCGACCCGGACGCCCTGCTGGCGATGCCGGTGGCGACCCTGGCACGCGTCGAGAACCCCGACGGCCCCTCACCGGACGTGGAGGAGATCGCCCGATTGGCCGACGAGCACGATGCCGTCGAGGTGGTCGTCGGGCTGCCGTTGGGTCTGTCGGGGCGTGAGGGCCCTTCCGCCCGCGCTGCGCGCGGCTACGCTGAGGCGGTCGCGCGGCGTGTGGCGCCGATCGGGGTCCGGCTGGTCGACGAACGGCTCAGCACGGTCACCGCCACCCGCTCGCTGCGCGATGCCGGCAGGAGGCAACGCCGCGCCCGTCCGGTCGTCGACCAGGTCGCCGCCGTCGTGATCCTGCAGGCGGCCCTGGATGCCGAACGCGCATCCGGGCGGCCACCCGGTCTGCTGATCGCCCTCGACGAGCAGGCCACCGACACCGGACCGCCCGGTGCCGAGGGGACCGACGTGGAGGCCGGGTCGTGAACCAGCTCGGGGTCACGGGGCCGTCACCGGGGCAGCGCCGCAGCGCCCGTGCCGCCGAGCGGCGGCGGCGGGCGCGATCGCGGCGCGGCTGGATCTCGGTCCTGGTGGGCCTGGGCGTGCTGGTCGCGGCGGCGGGCCTGGCGTGGTTCACGCTGCGGCCGCTGGTGGCCGCCCTCACCGAGGCCAACGACTACCCCGGACCGGGAACGGGGCAGGTCAGCGTCACCGTCGCGCAGGGAGCCAGCGGAACCGCGATCGGGCAGACCCTCAAGGACGCCGGGGTGATCAAGAGCGTCAAGGCGTTCATCGAGGCCAGCAACGCGGACAGCCGCGCGACCGGCATCCGGCCCGGGGTCTACGTGATGAAGCGGGAGATGACGGCGGCAGGGGCCCTCGAGCTGCTGGTGGACCCGGCGAATCTGGTCGTGAAGCGGTTCACGGTCACCGAGGGGCAGCGGCTGACCGAGATCCTCGACGTCGTGGCCGAGGGCACCGGGATCCCCAGGGCGGACCTCGAGGCGGCGGTGAAGCACCCCGCCGACATCGGGCTTCCCGAGCAGGCAGGCGGCCTGGTCGAGGGCTGGCTGTTCCCGGCCACCTACGCGGTCTCTCCGGACCTGTCGGCCGCCGAGGTACTCGCCCAGATGGTCCGGCGCACCGTGAAGGAGCTCACCGACCTCGATGTGGCCTCGGCTGAATGGAACCAGACGATCATCGAGGCCTCGCTGGTCGAGGCCGAGCGCGGTCAGAACGAGGAGGACGCCGCGAAGATCGCTCGGGTGTTGGTCAACCGGGTCGCGGCGAACCGCCCGCTGCAGCTGGACACCACCGTCAACTACGCGCTGGGACGACGCAAGGTGGCGGTGACCGAGAAGGAGACGAAGATCGACTCGCCCTACAACACCTATCTGCACCCCGGGCTGCCGGTCGGGGCCATCTGCAGCCCGGGCGGGGTGGCGATCCAGGCCGTGCTGCACCCGGCGGAGGGTCCATGGATGTATTTCGTGGCGGTCAACCCCGACACCGGCCAGACCAAGTTCGCGACCACCGAGCAGGAGTTCTTCGCGCTGCAGGCGGAGCTGAACAAGTGGCTCGCCGCGAACCCGGATCGCTGAGGTGATCACCGGGCCGCGCCGGGCGGCCGTGCTCGGTCATCCGGTGGCGCACTCGCTGTCGCCGGTGATGCCCCGGGCGGCCTACGAAGCCCTGGGCCTGGACG
>CAYYCE010000529.1:0-2884 GCA_964469635.1 uncultured Kineosporiaceae bacterium | reverse complement strand
AGCACGACATCAACCATTCGGCCCATTCGAGACGGCAACAGTGAGTCACCTCCCCACGGGACAAAATCTCACTCTCGGTGACGACCGCGAGCCGTGTGTGCGATCTGTCCGATCTGTCCAGGTGGTGCCGTGACCCGGCGCCGTCGCCGGAGGCCGGCGGGTGGATGAGATGCTGACGCCATGTTCTGGTCGTGGCCGGCGCTCGCCGTTCTGGTCGAGTCCCTGATCGTCGCCGGCTACGGCGTCTACCTCGGCGTGGAGACCGCCGTCGCTCCGGCCACCGAGCCGCTTGCGGCCGTGGTGATGAGCGCGCTCTGCCTCGTCCTGGCCGGCGCGCTGTTCGTGATGGCCCGGGCGCTGGCCGGCGGGCGGCGCTGGGCCCGCTCGCCGGTGCTGGTGTGGCAGGTGCTGCAGGCCTCTGTCGCGGTGCCCGCACTGAGCCCCTGGTGGCAGCTGCGCGTGGTGCTGTTGGCCCTGTGTCTGATCGTCGTCGTGGGAGTGCTGCAGGGCCCGTTCGAGCCGACGGAGCAGGGCCGCTAGCCTCGTTCGTCCTCGAGGCTGCGCCGCATCGTCGCGAGGCTGCGGGCCAGCAGCCTGGAGACGTGCATCTGGGAGATCCCCACCTCGGCCGCGATCTGCGACTGTGACATGTTCCGGACGAACCGCAGCGCGAGGATCCGTCGCTCCCTGGGCGGCAGGCCGGCGAGCAGCGGCCCCAGGGTGGCCCGGGCCTCGACCATCTCGAAACCGCGATCATCGGCTCGCAGATCCAGTCGGTCCTCCGGCGAGGCGGGCAATGGGACCGTGGCGTAGGCCCCCGCGATCTCGATGGCCTCCAGCACGAGGTCGGACTCGACGGCCAGATGCTCGGCGATCTCCTGAACCGTCGGGGAGCGTCCCAGTCGTTGGGTGAGCTCCTCGCGGGCCCCGCTGACGGTGCGCGCCAGGTCCTGCAGGCGCCGGGGGACCCGCAGCGCCCAGCCGCGATCACGGAAGTGGCGCCGGATCTCGCCGACGACGGTCGGGACCGCGAAGGCCGTGAACGTTCCCCGGGCGGGGTCGAACCGGTCGACCGCCTTGAGCAGCCCGATGGTGCCCACCTGGACCAGATCCTCGTAGGGTTCGCCCCGGCCGATGAAGCGCCTCGCCAGGTGGTGGACCAGTGCCAGGTTGGCCTCGACGGCCCGAGCTCGCAGGACCTGGCGGTCGTGGTGTCCCGCGGGCAGGGCCGCCAGTGGGTGTACCTGGGCCTCGTCCTGGGTCTCGCGCGGGTCGACGACCTCTCTCGGCGACCGGCTGGGGGCGGCCTTCGTCGCGGCACGTGCCGCGATGCCGCCCGCCACTAGGCCCTCCGACCTCCGATGTGCGTCAGCCGGATCCAGCTTCCCGAGAGGGTGGACCCCGTCTCGACCTGGCCGACCAGCGCCTCCAACACCGACCAGGCGAAATTATCGCCTTTCGGCAGGTTCGGGGCGGGTCCGGTCACCTGGACGTCGAGAGCGCTCGAGGTGATGGTGAACGTCGCGTGCAGTTCCGCGCCCGGTTCGGGCTCACTGCTCAGTAGCAGGACGCACGCCTCGTCGACGGCGATGCGCATGTCCTCGATCTCGTCGAGTGTGAGGTCGAGCCGGGCGGCCAGCCCGGCCGTCGCGGTCCGGATCACGGCGAGGTACGCCGGATCGGCGGGCACGCGCAACTCGACCGTATCGGCCACGGTGGTCATCTCACTCCGGGCGGCCGTCATCGTCATGCATCTGCCCCTTCTCCGTTCGTACCCCCGAGCGATCCTCCAAGCGGGGGATCATTTCGTTGATCGCAGTAAGGTCATGTCGCGTTACACCCCGTGGTCAATCCTGCCGAGAAGCCGGAGAATACGCGAGTGGACCCGCGGTCCGACGGGCACGGGGCCTCAGCCGGGATCGCCGCGGTGCGCGGGATGCGCCACCTGGACGGGGGTCGCGCGACCCCGGACCGCCAGCACACCGCGCCCCGGAGGCAGCCACGCGGCCGCGCCCACCCTGATGCCCACGGCCTCGCCGTCGCCGGACTGCCGCGGTCCGAGCAGCACTCCGCAGCGCAGCGCCCGCAGTTCGGCGGTCAGCCCCCGGAAGGCCACGGCGACCTCGACCGCCTCGGCGGCGACCACGACGGCCGGTCCGCCGTTCCCGCTCCGCGCGCCGGCCGCGCGCAGATGCCGCACCGCGACCTCCTCGACGCCGGGCAGGTTCGCCCACCCCGTGTCGAGCAGCAGCGTCGTTGCCGGGTCCGCGCGTAGTCGCCCCTCGATCGCCCCGGCGGGATCGCCGTGCTCGGGGCCCGGCCGGAGTACCTCGACTCCGGGGCCCGGCCGCCAGTCGTGGGGGCCGGGGCACACCAGTAGCGCGGAGCGGTTCCCGGCCGCCAGCGAGCCGGCGATCCCGACCAGCGTGCCCGACCGGCCCGAACCGGGCGGGCCGCACACCAACAGGCCCGGACAGTCCGCGGCCGGCAGGCCCACCACCTCCGCCCCGTCGCCGCCCAGGCCGAGCGGGACGACGTCCGCCCCGGCCGGGGGCAGATCGGCGAGTCTGACCCGGTCCGGGAGTGGCCGCAGCCGCAGCGGCGCCTCGCTCGGGGCCGCGAAGGGACCGGGCGCGGGCGAGGCGACCTGGATCTCGACCGTGCGGGAACCGCGCAGGTGCAGCCCTCGGCCCGCGACGCCGCCCGCCGGCCGCCGGTCGGCCGGCACCCCGGCCAGCAGGGCGAGGTGGGGGTCGACGGCCGGGAGCACGAGCCGATCGCCGAACAGTGACGACGCGGCTCCGGACAGCAGACCGCGTCCGCCGGCCACCGCCAGCCGCAGGCCTGCCGAGGAGCCGTCGCGGGCCAGCCGCAGCAGGTCTTC
>CAYYCE010000528.1:0-2886 GCA_964469635.1 uncultured Kineosporiaceae bacterium | reverse complement strand
CCTCCCGGGTGCTGGGAGCGATCTCGCCCTCGGACAGGATCCCGGTGGCCACCTGGTAGAGCAGCGGCTGGAACAGGTGGTGCGACGTCCGGGCGATCAGGGTGACGTCGACGTCGGCGCGCCTGAGCGCCTTGGTGGCGAACAGCCCCCCGAACCCCGACCCGATCACGACGACCCGATGACGGTGCATGGCCCTCCGCCCTTCCGCTCGCAGGGTTCCCAGCCTGGCCGCACCCGGCAGGGCCGGCGACCCGAGCCGCGGCGGCAGGGGCCGGGTGCCCTAGGCGGTGAAATGGACTCCACCGAACCGACCCCGGAAGTCGGTGACGTCGCGACCCACCGCCGCCGGGTCGCCGTCCGGGTCCAGGGCCCGGGCGATCAGATCGGCGAGTTCGGGCATGTCGGCGGCGGTCATCCCCAGCCGCACCGCCTCGGGCGTGCCGATCCTCAACCCGTTCAGGTCACCGTCGACGGCCTCGACGGGAAGCCCGATGCCGCAGGCCAGCAGGTTGGCCGCCCGCAGCCGACGGGCCGCCCGCTGCCCTCCCCCGTGGGCGGCGGCCAGCACCGCGAACTGGTGTGAGGCGGTGAATCCCCGATCGGCCCCGTACACCGCCACCCCGCGTGCGTGCAGCTCCCCCGCCAGCCTCCGGGCGGCCTCGGCCATGGCCCTCGCGTAGTCGGCTCCGACGACCAGCCAGTCGGCCAGCGTGACGGTCAGCGCCGCCACCCGGCCGACGTCGAAGTTGGCGGTCAGACCCGGATGGGCGATCTGCGAGAGCCGCTTCGCCAGAACCGGATCATCCGTGAGCACCAGTCCCCCGGCCGGGCCGCCCAGGCTCTTGTAGGTGCTCATCGTCATCAGATGGGCGCCCTCGGCCAGCGGCGCGGGCCAGAGCCCACCCGCGACCATGCCGCACAGGTGGGCGGCGTCGAAGAGCACCTTCGCGCCGACCTCGTCCGCGATCTCGCGGACCGTCGCGACCGGGTGGGCGAACAGGTTCAGGCTGCCGCCGATCGTGATCAACGCGGGGCGGACGTCGCGGGCGAGCGCCGCGAGGGCATCGACGTCCACGGTGTAGCCGACCGGGTCGACGGGTGCCGCCACGGTGGTGAGCCCGTACAGACCGGCGGCGCCCGGGGCGTGATGGGTGACGTGGCCGCCGACGTCGGCCGGCGGGGCGATGATCGTGTCCCCCGGCGAGCAGGTGGCCATGAACGCATAGAGATTGGCCAGGGCTCCCGAACCCACGCGGACCTCGGCGTGAGCGGCGCCGAACACCCGCCGCGCGCCCTCCGCGGCCAGCAGCTCGATCTGCTCGATGGCCTCGAGCCCGGTCTCGTACTTGTCCCCCGGATCCCCCAGCGAGGCGCGGGTGCCCAGGCCGGCGGAGAGCATCGCCTCGGCACGCGGATTCATGACGTTCGTCGCCGGGTTGAGGTTGAGGCAGTCCCGGTCGTGGATCGCGTGGTTCGCCTCGACCAGCTCGGCCACCCGGTCGGCCCAGGCTCGGGGATCGGGCCAGGGGTTCACGCACTCTCCTCGGACAACACCTCGAGGACCACGTAGTCGCTGCACCGGATCGGCCAACGCAGCAGGGTGCGCTGCGGCTGCGGCATCCTCGCCAGGCCCTCCTCCGAAGCCAGGTGGCGGGGCGGGCCCAGCCGCAACCGCCGATCGCCCATCCGCATCGAGGCGCCGCCGGCTGCGGTGACGTTCTTCAGCCACTGCACGCCGGAGCCGTAGGTGAGCGCGATCGTCACCTCGTCGTCGTGGCGGAAGGCCATCAGCGGGGTGTGGAGCCTCCGCCCGGACCTCCGACCGACGTGCTCCAGGTCGACCATCGCCCCGAACCCCGCGAACCGCAGGGTGAGCGGGTTCAGGACACGATGGTTGAAGCGTGTGATCGCCATGGGGATGGGCATGGACCCAGGCTAGGTTCTGCCGACACGATCGAGCGAGTCCCCCGGGACCAGCACGCTCAGGCAGGTCACGCAGCCCTCGAGCTTCTCGAACTCGCCGATGTCGACCACCTCCGGCAGCCAGCCGGCCGCCGCCAGGCGGGCGGCCGTCCGCGGCGCCGAGGCGGCCAGCAGGATGCTCGCGCCGCCGAGCGGCACCACGTGCGCACCGCCCTCCTCCTCGGCCGCCTGCACCGGCGGCAGGACGTCGGTGTCCACCAGGTGCGGCAGGCCGACGAGGGAACCGTCGGGTAGGGCGGTGACGGCCGACTTGAGGTGCAGCACCTCCCCCAGCCGCACCGCGACGACCGTGCGGCCCAGGGGCTCGAGCAGGCCGCGGAGCTGATCGATGCCTGCTCGCGTGGTGCGCCCGCCCAGGCCGACGTAGACGGTGCGGCCGGCCTGCAGCACATCGCCGCCGTCGAGGGTGGCGGGCTGCTCGATCCGGACCGGGCGCAGCCCCAGGGCCCGCACCACGGCCTCGGTGCCGGCGAGCTCACCGCGCCTGGACGGCGCCCCGGGACGGGTCAGCACCGCCAGGTCGTCGACCACGACCACGGTGTCCTCGACGAAGACGGCGTCGGGATGTCGGTCGGTCGGTGCCACCTCGACGACCCGCCACCCGCAGCGCCGCAGGGCGGCCCGATAACCCTCGTGCTGGCGCCGCGCCAGGTCGACGTCGACCGGAACCCGATCGAGGTGGGTGACGATGCCCTCGGCGAGCCGGCGGCCGGGACGACGCACCAGCGCCACACCCCGCTCCCCAGGACCGCTCACGCCCGTCACCCTAGCCAGGACCGTCGCGTCCGGTCGCTCGCCCGCGCGGTGGCTGCCGGCGCCGCGGCGGCTCAGCGGCGTCGCCGGCCGGCGATCTCCCTGCGCTGGGCGACGAACACGAGCCTGACCAGTCGCTCCACGTCCGCC
>CAYYCE010000527.1:0-2886 GCA_964469635.1 uncultured Kineosporiaceae bacterium | reverse complement strand
CTCGAACGCGCTCGGCGGCAGATACACCCCGCGGGCGAGCATCTCGTGGAAGAAGGCCCGGAAGGCTCCCGTGTCCTGGGCCCGGGCACCCTCGTAGTCCAGCACCTCGGTGACCGCGGGATCATCGGTGAAGAAGACGCTGAACATGCTGCCCGCACGCTGGATCACGTGCGGCACCCCGGCGGCCGACAGCGCCTCGGCCACCGTGCCCGACAGCCGGTCGGCGGAGGTTGCGAGCCGCGTGTAGACCTCGTCGGTGCACTGCTGCAGGGTGGCCAACCCGGCCGCGGTGGCGACCGGGTTTCCGCTCAGCGTGCCCGCCTGGTAGACCGGCCCGGACGGCGCGAGCTGGGCCATCACGTCGGCCCGCCCGCCGAAGGCCGCGGCGGGGAAGCCACCACCCATCACCTTGCCGAAGGTGAACAGATCGGGCACGACGCCCTCGATCCCGAACCAGCCGGCGGGCGAGCACCGGAACCCGGTCATCACCTCGTCGCTGATCAGCAGCGCACCGTGGGAGGTGGTGATCCGGCGCAGCTCGGCGGTGAAGGAGGCGACCGGCGGCACCACGCCCATGTTGCCGGCCGCCGCCTCCGTGATCACGGCGGCGATGCGGTCGCCGTGCGCGGCGAACGCGGCCTCGACCGCGGCGACGTCGTTGTAGGGCAGCACGATGGTGTCCGCGGCACTGGCCCCGGTGACACCCGGGGTGTCCGGCAGGGCGAACGTCGCCACACCCGAGCCGGCCGCGGCCAGGAGCGCATCGACGTGACCGTGGTAGTGCCCGGCGAACTTCACGATCGCCGGGCGCCCGGTGAAGCCCCGGGCCAACCGGATGGCACTCATGGTGGCCTCGGTGCCCGAGGAGACCAGCCGAACCTGCTCGACCGGCTCCATCCGGCGCACGATCTCCTCGGCCAGGGCGACCTCGTTCTCGCTCGGGGTGCCGAAGGAGAACCCGCGCTCGGCGGCGGTCCGGACCGCGTCCAGCACCGCGGGGTGGGCATGGCCCAGGATCATCGGCCCCCACGAGCAGACGAGATCGACGTACTCGCGGCCATCGGCGTCGCGCAGGTAGGGGCCGGAGCCGGCGACCATGAACCGCGGGGTGCCCCCGACGGCCTTGAACGCGCGGACCGGAGAGTTGACCCCGCCGGGGGTGACGGCCTTGGCCCGTTCGAACAGCGCCGCCGAGGCGGGGGCCGATTCGGGGTACGGCGTCGAGGACGGACCGGCGACAGGAGTGGTGGGCATCGTCACCCGCCCAGTGTGGCAACGCCGCCCCGACGGGGCACCCCCGGGTGCCTCGGTATGCTCCAACCGAGCTGTCCCGATCCACCGGACTGTGGGTCTCGGCGATCGGGCCCGCCGACGACACCGGTGCGGTGACGGCCACCTCGCTGACCTGAGCCACGCCACCGACGGCACGTGTCCGACCGTGACCCGGCGGCGCCCGGGCGGGATCGGTGCCACCGGGCCGGCGGCCTCCGGGCGGCTTCCCGACAGGGACCGGTGGCACGTTCCGCCGGCCCGGCAACTGACCCGGTTCAGGCCCTCATCATGATCACCGCGAGGTGGGTGGGGGGGACTGCGCCGGCCGGCGGGACGGCTTCGGAGGGCGCGGCGGAACGGGACGGCCGAGTTGCTCCCGAATAGCGTTCAACGCCTCTCCGAAGGCCACCACGCCGTCGGGACTCAACGGGTCGAAGACCGCGGACCGCACGGTCTCGACGTGCCCCGGGGCGGCGGCCACCACGGTGGCGTAGCCGACGTCGGTCAGCAGGCACCACACCCCGCGGCCGTCCTCCGGGCACGGCTCCCGCCGTACGATGCCGCGCTCCTCCAGCCGGCGCACGGTATGGGTGAGGCGGCTGCGGGAGTTCACCGCCCGCTCGGCCAGCTCGGACATGCGAAGTCGTCGCTGCGGGTGCTCGGACAGCTGCACCAGGATCTCGTACTCGGCCAGGGTCAGTTGGCTGTCCTCGGCCAACTGGCGACCCAGGCGCTCGTTGAGCAGGCGGGAGACGTCGAGGTAGTTGCGCCAGACCCGCTGCTCGTCGGGGGTCAGCCACCTCGGCTCGCTCACCCGCTCCGCAGCCACTGCGCCACCTCGTCGGCCCAATAGGTCAGGATCACCGATGCACCGGCCCGCCGGATGCAGGTCAGCGACTCCAGGATCGCACGATCACGGTCGACCCATCCGTTGGCGGCGGCCGCCTCGATCATGGCGTATTCCCCGGACACCTGGTAGGCGGCGACCGGCAGATTCACCTGGTCGGCGACCCGGGCGACCAGGTCCAGGTAGGCCAGGGCCGGCTTGATCATGACGATGTCGGCGCCCTCGGCGACGTCCAGGGCCACCTCCCGCAGCGCCTCGGCGCCGTTGGCCGGGTCCTGTTGGTAGGTCCGCCGGTCCCCGGTCAGCGAGGAGTCCACTGCCTCCCGGAACGGGCCGTAGAACGCGGAGGCGTACTTGGCCGCGTAGGCGAGGATCGCCACATCGGGGTGGCCCGCCCCGTCGAGGGCGGCGCGGACGGCGCGCACCTGGCCGTCCATCATGCCGCTCGGACCCACCATGGCCACGCCGGCCTCTGCGAGCACCACGGCCATGGCGGCGTAGCGGTCGAGCGTGGCGTCGTTGTCGACCCGCCCCGACGCGTCCAGGACCCCGCAGTGGCCGTGGTCGGTGAACTCGTCCAGGCACAGGTCGGCCATCACCACGACGTCCTCGCCGACCTCGGCGACGACATCGCGGACGGCCCGCGAGAGCACGCCGTCCGGGTCACAGGCCGCCGACCCTTCGGCGTCCTTGTACCCCGGGACGCCGAACAGCATCACCCCGCCGACGCCGGCGGCGGCCGCGTCGTGGGCTGCCTTGCGCAGACT
>CAYYCE010000526.1:0-2896 GCA_964469635.1 uncultured Kineosporiaceae bacterium | reverse complement strand
ACGGGTCGACCTCGACGACTTTGCCCGTGACCGAGTCCGGGTGCGGGAGCGGCACGTCCTCGGCGGGCGAGATCCGTAGCCGGCGGGTGCGGACGGCATACCGGAACAGCCCGCGCAACGTCGTGCGGACACGAGCGGCGGTGCGCACGGACCGGGTGCGTGCCAGGTGGGTCAGGAACCGCTCGACCTGGACCGAGGAGACCGACGAGATGGGGAGCCGTCCGAACGCGGGCACGATGTGCACGCGCAGCGCACTCTCGTCGGACTCCCACGCGCGGACCGAGACCTGGCCGATCCGGGCGTCGCGGTACTCCTCGGCCAGCTCGCGCACGGTGATCCGCCCCGCGGCCGGTGAGACGAACTCACCGGAGATGAGCAGCCGCTTCTGCTCGGTCTCCCACCGGGTGGCGTCGCCCTTGCGCCCGAAGCTGCGATCGGCGACGACGACCCCGCGGTACTTCACCTGGACACGCCACGTGCCATGGGGCGTCTTGAGGATCATGCCGGCTCCCGCTGCTCCTTGAGCCAGGCCATCAGGTCCTCCGGCATCCAGAAGCAGCGCTTCCCGATCCGGATCGCCGGAGCGAACCGCCCGTGGATCCGCAGATGGTTGAGCGTCCCCACACTGATGTGGCACCACGCCGCTGCCTCGTCCGCGGTCAGCAGCACCGGTGCCTGAACGCCCTCTCGCTCGTCACTCATCGCTCTCGTCCTTTCTCTCTTCCGTAGTTCGTCCTTCTCGTCTGGCGGCCTTCCACCTGGCATAGGCACGGGCACTGTCGGCGGCGGCCAACGCCAGCTCTCGGTCGCCCTCGGAGTCCCAGCCCGAGCCGACGTAGGCCCACCGCCCGAGGACGAGCGTGGTCTCGTGGTCGTCATCGGCGAGCAGCCGGGCCTCGAGGTCGGCGGTGTCGACGGCACACCCGGCTCGCCGGGCGTCGGCCACCATGACCTGCCAGCGACGTCGGGCCCGTCGCAGGGCACCGAGGGTCGTCGAGCAACGACGGGACTTGGTCGAGAAGTGGCCACGGAAGCCGAGCATGTGGATCCACTTGGCCATTAGGGCGTACGGACCGTCGGGGTCTGCCTGGTCCGCAATGCGCCCGGCCACTGCTCTCAGGTGTCGATGGTGGGCGCTGCTACTGGCTCCGGCATCGCCCGCGGACTTGGTGGCGTACTTGGCCAGATAGCCGGCCACCTGTGCGGCCGAAAGAGACTCGCCCTCGACGTCGGGCCGGGCGGTGTGCCGCACCGGGCGCACGTCCAGCTGCGATCCGAAACGCAGGACTCGCTCGAGGTCGCCGGAGGCGGTCGGGGGCGCGATGACCTGAGCGACTCGGGCGGCGTCGCGGACCAGCCGTGCGAGGTCGGCAGCGGCCAGCCCTGCGGGGGCCTGTCCGACCCCGTCCCGTTCCGACGGGCCGTCGAGCCTCACCAGGGCGTGGAAGTGGACGGCCCCACGAGCCTGATACTCGGCGACCTTGGCGTACTGGATCATCGCGACCTCCGCCAGCTGGGTCTCGCCGACCCCGAGGCGGCGGGCCAACAGGCGACGCATCGCGATGGTGAACCGTCGCCACAGCTCTGGCGCCCACCACTGCCACACCAGGTGGGTGGTGGTGTCGTAGCAGTCCGGGCAGATGGGGCTGCCGAGGACCGGGTCGTCCTCGGCGTGGACGGCCATGCACCCCACCGACCGACCGTGTCGGCAGCGGGCCGCGTGATCCCGGGGCCGGCAGCGGCCGGCGGGGCGGCGTATGCCGTGGACCGGCCCGAAGGACGGCGCAGTCAGCGTGGCGAACACAAGCGGGTTCGCCGACACCGTTGCCGGCACGGACTTACCGCCGCTGATCCCCGCCCGAACAAGCTCGAACGTGTCCCTGGCGTACACCCGCGCACACGACGGGCACTGCGAATCCCGACGGTTGCCGCACCTCACGTAGGTCAGACCGGACGGGTCGGCCGACGAGGAGTACGAGGAGAGGACCTCACCGGTGGCTCGGTCGATGCGGGTCGCCCGACCCCGCAGCTTGACCGGGCGCGAGCAGAAGCCGACCCGAGCCGCCGCGACCGACCACGCATCGAAGCCGCTTCCGCTGATCCGGTCCAGGACCTCACCTCGCAGCCGACCCGCCCACTGCCCGGCGTCACCGTCGCTGGGCGCACAGACTCCCAGCCGCGGTAGGGCGGCCTCGAGGACCAGCGACCTGGTCTGACGGGTCATGGCATCGCTCCGAGGAAGGGAGTGCCGCGCCGTGTGCGGTCTGTGGCACGGCACTCCCGGTCCTGGGCGGCCGGCCCCTCATCGGGGCATCGCCGGCGCTGCAGACCGCATCCACGCCGGCGAACACAACAGGAGATTGACGGCGGACTCGAAGGCGAGTCGGTGTGGTTTCTTCGGCTCTTGTTGGATACGGCCTGCGGCCTGGGTGGGTGCCGAGTCCCCGGGATATACCCGTTGCTGTGTGGGGAGGATGTCCGCTCTCCACGACCATGGCACACCCACCCGCAGCGAATCCAGGAGAAGTCGAGATTCCCCCAAACCTCCCTGCTCGGCAGCCGCGGGCGGCCCGGGCAGCCACCACCGCCGGCTCGAGCAGACGCTCGCTCATGCCGATGAGCGGGCGCGTCCATCTGCCCACTGTGGGTCAGCGTCACGGCGCCCAGATAGCGGCACCGTCGATCTGCCCACCTGGACGCACCCGCCGGGATCATCGGCCCGGCCTCAGACGCCAACCGTGAGCCGCTCGGGGGCCGGCCGCCTGTGCGGTGCGCTGAGGCTGTTCGAAGGGCAAGGGGGCCCTCTCGTGCGCCTATCCGCTTGGGGGACGCGGCCACCACGAGGGTCGCCTGAGCCCTTCAGTCTGGGGAAGGTAAGGGTTCGGCAACAGTGTGC